>CALUYR010000365.1 GCA_944325045.1 Candidatus Gastranaerophilales bacterium | reverse complement strand
GAAAAAGAGGGCTGCGGCAAGGAAAATGAAACGAGCAACAACACCAATGCCCTAGAAGCAATTAAAGAAAAAGGGGTCTTAGTCGTTGGTACTGAAGGCACTTATTCACCTAACAGTTATCATGATGAAAACGGCGACCTGGTCGGTTTTGATGTCGATGTAGCTAAAGCTATCGGCAAACACTTAGGAGTAGAAGTAGAATTCTTTGAAGCTGAATGGGATTCTTTATTTGCGGCAATGGATGCCGGCAGAGTCGATACGGTTATTAATGAAGTAGAATATTCGGAAGAAAGAGCCTTAAAATATGATTTTTCAGAACCTTATACCTATGTTCATGGCGCCTTATTGGTGGCAGAGGACAATGAGGATATTACTACTTTTGAAGATTTAGACGGCAAAAGAGCAGCCCAAAACCTCACCAGCAGCTGGGGCACCTTGGCTCAAGAATATGGCGCCGAATTAGTCAGTGTTGATTCGGTTAACCAAACTATGGAACTTATTGCCAGCGATCGGGCCGATGCTACCCTCAATGCCGAAACGGCATTTGGTGACTACATGAAAAATCATCCGGAAGCTGATGTAAAGATTGTGGCCCGGACCGACTTTACTACCTCATCATTGGTGCCGGTACGTAAAAATCAGGAAAATTTCTTAAATGCCGTAAATGAGGCCTTGGAAGAGATGCGAGAAAGCGGCGAACTTAAAGCCATTTCTGAGAAATACTTCGGCATGGATGTAACAAGCGAAGAATAGGTTCATGGACAGCAGAATAATAGAAATCATCATCAATGCCTTTTGGGATATGTTAAAACAGGGAATAGTTGTTACTATTCCTTTAACAGTTATATCCTTCTCAATTGCTATGGTCATTGCCTTAGTGGTGGCTGTAGTTCAGGTCGCCAATATCAAGGTACTTAAACAACTGGCCCGCTTTTATGTTTGGGTCATTCGCGGCACGCCGCTTTTAGTTCAGCTTTTTGTTGTCTTTTTCGGCTTGCCAAGCATCGGCATTGTCATTGATGCCTTTCCTTCAGCCATAATTGTCTTTTCGATTAATACCGGAGCCTATGCTTCGGAAACAATCAGGGCCGCTATTGAATCCGTACCAAAGGGCCAATTTGAAGCGGGATATTGTGTCGGCATGAATTATGTTCAGATTATGTGGCGGATTATTATGCCGCAAGCTTTAAAGACGGCCTTCCCACCACTCAGCAACTCGCTTATCGGTCTTATTAAAGATACATCTTTGGCTGCCAGTATTACCGTTGTCGATATGTTTATGGTGGCCCAAAGAGTGGCAGCCGCTACCTATGAGACCTTTATCTTATATTGTGAAGTAGCCTTGATTTATCTTATGTTTTGTACCGTTTTGACCAAGTTACAAACTTATTTTGAAAAGAAACTTAAGGATTGAGGTGGCAATATGTTGGAAATAAAAGATTTACATAAGTCCTTTGACGGACTTGAAGTATTAAAGGGCATTGATTTAAAAGTTGATAAGGGCGATGTCATATCCATTTTGGGCAGCAGCGGTTCCGGCAAAACAACACTTTTGCGCTGCATGAATTTTTTAAACAGCAGTGATAAGGGGACGATGATTTTTGACGGCGAAAGCTATGATATGGGCAATATCAGTAAGAAGGATATTTTTAACTTGCGCAAAAAGACCGCCTTTGTCTTTCAAAACTATAATCTTTTTATCAATAAGACAGCCATGCAGAATGTAGCTGAAGGTTTGATCATAGCCCGTAAGATGCCTAAGGAAGAAGCTTATGAAAAAAGCCGCAAAGCCTTAGATAAGGTTGGCCTTTCCGATCGCTATGATTACTATCCCCGCCAATTGTCCGGTGGCCAGCAGCAGCGGGTAGCTATTGCCCGGGCGATAGTTTCCGATCCGGAAGTCATCTATTTTGACGAGCCGACATCTTCCCTGGATCCCGAACTTATCAATGAAGTATTGAATGTTATGCGGGATTTGGCCAAGGAAGGAAGGACAATGATCGTCGTTACGCATGAGATGAATTTTGCCCGCAATGTTTCGAGTAAAGTTATCTTTATGGAAAATGGCAAGATAGCGGAAGAAGGAAGTCCGGAAGATATTTTTGAACATCCTAAACAAGAAAGAACAGCCCAATTTTTGTCGGCTTACCGTAAAGGATGATATATTAGTTAAGCACCTTATTTTGGTGCTTTTATTGAGGTTTAATGATGCGAAAAAGATTTTTAATTTTAATGCTTATATTGCTGCTTCAAGGATGTGCTGAAGAAAGTACCGTTATAGAAAGTCCTACCTTAATTGAGGAAATGCCTTCATATGACGGCAGGGCCTATATTATTGTCAATGACAATATCCCTTATTTTAATGATGAAGAATTAGCTAAGGCCTTAGACGCTTATGAGTACTACGGGCCGCTTGATGATTTAGGTCGGCCAAGTGTAGCGGTGGCTTCCGTTGATGAAAGCTTATTTCCCAATAAGGAAAGAGGTGATATCAGTGATATCCATCCTACCGGTTGGAAACAGGTAATCAACGATGATTATATTGAAGGGGGAAGTTTATATAACCGTACCCATCTTTTAGCCCATATGCTGACAGGAGAAGATGCCAATCCCAATAATTTAATTACCGGAACCCGCTTCATGAATGAAATTATCATGCTGCCTTTTGAAAATATGATAAAAAGAACCGTCGAAGACAGTGATATGCATGTACTTTATCGGATAAGACCGCTTTTTGAGGAAGATAATCTAGTGGCTGAAGGCCTTTTATTAGAAGCTCAATCAGTTGAAGATAGAGGCGCAGAATTAAGTTTTTGTGTTTTTCTCTA
>CALUYR010000364.1 GCA_944325045.1 Candidatus Gastranaerophilales bacterium | reverse complement strand
CATCTTTCAAGAAAAGACTTTAGAAGACTTGGCCATTCGCATTGAAGTGCCTGTTGAAAATCTAAAAAAATCAGCCCAGGCACTCTGTTCAGACATCAAAGGAAACCGTTCAAAGCTCGAGCCTCCCTTTTACTCCACCAGAATGAAGCTCGCAGTTCACTATACGATGGGAGGCGTGCGAATCAACAGCAAAGCAAATGTATTGGACCGCTTAGGGAATGAAATCAAAGGTCTTTTTGCAGCAGGAGAGGTTACCGGAGGTATTCATGGCACCAATCGTCTCGGCGGCAATGGGATTGCTGATGCTTTTGTGTTTGGAAGAATCGCAGGGATAAACACTTCGCAATATGCCACGCCTGTCAACAAACATTCATAAGCACATCAATCCTTTCATAAAACATCACACACGAAAAGCTTTTTTGTATTATCAACCCAAAAACAAACATCCATATTCCTGTTTCAATATAAATAAAACATGATTTAGACTTCGCTAATACAAATTCATCAACGTCATTAGTGCAGTGCCGATTTTTCACTTATCAATTCCCAGTTGAAATTTTTCCAGAGATCGCATTTCTTCCACCGCAAAAACCTTTCTTATAATCGACTTCACTACAATCTCCAATTCAGCATTCTTAGAATAGTCCGCAGGGAGCACATAATTAACACGTCCATCTTTCAACAGAGACTGGGCAGGATTTTTCCCTTTTTCCGGGTCAAACACCGCAATAGACTGACCACCATTAACCTTTACAAGTTTCATACAAGGCACATCCGTCAATCCATCTCCGATATAAATCATATTCCTAAATGGAATACGACGATCATATTCAGGCGTATATCCGTTAAGTTTATCTGCACTTTTGCTATCGACAGTGAGAACTCCCTTATTTATACGGAATAAAAATTGAGTCTTTGTCGTATAGTTTACAGCGCACTTAGGCCATACAATTGTCTTGTTATGATCATACATGAATTCGCAAGCATAAATCTTCTTAAAATATGGCGCGATAGCTGTTCCGCATATAATCTCCTTGATCCCCGAAGAAACAATGTAATGTTCAATACGAACTCCAACACTTTCTCCATATCGATCAATTCTATCGAACCAGGTCTTTACTCCTGGAAAAAACTCTATGGACTTGCCGAGTTTTCTAAAGGTTTTTTCTTTAACAGGAACTTTAGACTCTCTAGCCTTCTCAACCATCATGTACATATAGGCAAGAACATTATCCATTTCATTATCGTCAGTCAACTTATTAGCCGCGCCCCAAAACTCAGAGGGACTCATACCGAGTGACGGAATAAATCCATACTCCTGCATATCTTTTGTGCAAAGAGTTTTATCGAAGTCGTACATAATCGCTACAATTGGATGATTCATATTGATCACTTTTTAATATAAAGATTATCAATCTTCTTACAGATTGTTTTCCACTCGAATAACTAAATAGTCAAACGCAAGCAGTTCAAAAGTCCCAATCAATATCAATTTCTGCTTCAGCATAGAAATTAATTCTAGCATCAATGTCTATGGGCTTTACAGTCCAACCAAGTGCCTGACTTTTTTTGATAAAGGCATTTATTCGATTTATGCCATACATTTCTTTAAGAGTAATTACAACCCCAAATCTTAGACCGTGCTTTTGCAAACCATTTGCACGTTCTTTTTTTCGTATGCTCACACCCCACAACGGATTCTCCTGGTTTAAAATTTCTCTCGGATAGCGTCGTTTGCTCATTTTTTCGCAGATATGCTTAACGTTATCCCATTTTCTGTAAAGTCGTCTTGCCTCCGCCTCGCGATTTGAGGCCTTTCCCTGTTCTCCCTGAGTATTATTGTTGATTGGTTTTATTCCTGTATAAAAAACCACTTTAGAATCTACCACTTTAGTTTTCTTTACCAACCTACCAAAATGAATATCCAACTCCGTTTGAGTATAATCGACCCCTTGCCAACGTTCACCTTCCGGAAAATAGCATAATGTCGCTCGAGCATAATACGGGTATTTAGAATCAACAATAGGAATAGGAAGAGCATATGTATAAGTCTCATATGCACTACACTCCCCTGTCAAAATAAAACGTATTTCATCATTTTGCGATTGAATAACATCTTCTATCCTAACAGGCACGCAACCAAATCCCTTTAGCTCACGATTGTCCGTGGGATTCCATCCTGCTGCCGAATCTATAAGCATTGCTTTAGCGGCTTCCCTAGAAAGTCTCATGTAATAAATTAAATAACCTACCTTTCTACTGATCCAAGCTGCAGCAAAAGATGTACCGCGGGCTTTTTCCCAGCCATTGGGCCCCCAGACATTCATACGTCTATTGTCGTCCCCTCCGTAATAGCAGACGTCTGGTTTTGTAAAAAACGAGAGCACCGGACCACATCGACTGTAAGAGGCGGGATCCCCGGAAAAACTGATAGCGTTTACAACCAATGAGTTGAGAGAATCAGCAGGAGCTCCTAGCTTTTTCAGGTGAGAAGCATCTCTTCTTTCATCATTTGATCCAGAAACAACAAATATTACGTCGTATAAATATTGAAGCCGATCAAGTTCAGCACCAATAACCGACATATGATTTTCAGATACAGGGATTACTGAACCAAAAGAAAAATTCCAGACTCGTATTGTAGTATTTTGAACAATAATAGATTCCAATTTTCGCAAAATTGTGGAAATGCTGGAATTCTCACCAGGCCCATTTA
>CALUYR010000363.1 GCA_944325045.1 Candidatus Gastranaerophilales bacterium | reverse complement strand
GCCATAGCTACCACAGCCAGGCCGAAGGCCAAAGCCACGCCCAGCGTTCCTACACCTGCGCTCACTGCGCCTGCTGCATTGCCTGCAAAGATGGCACTGCCGCAACCCACCAATACAAGGACCATAGTCCCCACCATTTCAGCTAAATACTTCTTCATAAGCCTGATGATTTTAAAGTTTGTACGCTTCAAATATACGAAATTATCAGATAACCTATTTCTTTTATTGTTTTTTATTTATAGCCTACGCAAATTTCGGGTACCCCGACACCCCGCACGATGCCAGCCTCTGTCGGCTGTCTGAGCACCCGATAAAACAACACATGTCAGCATATCTACCGAAAGCCGCGCATTGTGTCAGAAAAATCTGCCAACCCGCAACACCCCGTCTTTCCCCACCTTTCCCGCTTCTTCGAAAGAAAAAGCAACATTTTTTACATTTTTCTTTGTAGCTTTAATAAAAGTATTTAACTTTGTGCTGACTCCCAGTTGGTAGGGGTATAGTGAGAGTTCTTGTTTTTTACAAAAAAAGAAGGCGTTTACCAGACGCTATCTTCTGACTTCAAATCCCGCAAAGTTTGAATCTACGGGAAGATAGAGCAACGGAAGCGCCCATGAGGGTGTATAGTTCAAACACTATACTGAAGCGTAGTATATTCATCTCGGCATGGGCTAGTTATGTTGCTTATCCTCGGAGGTGGGCCATGCGAGATCCAGAAGTCGGGATAAGCAGAAGTACAGACTCCCATGCCTTTTTATTTCCTCACAAATAAAGCCGAATCGGGGGAGGCTATAGGCAAAAAATTTGTTATGAGCAAGAAGAGCGCTATTGTTTTATCTATTGATCGGGGATGTTGGCAGATATTTCTTGTCAAGTGCATCTTATCCTTTATATTGCTGCAACTAGGTTCTTTGTCAAGTGCAGGAAGTTTATCAGCGGCAGTTATGGATAATAATGGGCAGACCTATGTTGTTCAAGTAAATACTTCGCTTACCATCAGAGAACGTCCATCCACAGAAAGCAGGAGGATTGGCAGCCTGCGTAACAATGACCAAGTGAAGGTTGTTTCCATTGCCGACGGATGGGCGCAAATAAGTATAGATGGAGGTTTCGGTTTTGTAGCTTATCAATATCTTGCTCCTTTGGCAGAAAATGCACGAGGCATTACAAAGCACTTTTCAACTACCATCATGCCGTGGGGGCTATCTTATCACGAGTCTTTGTTATGGCTGATGTTTATCGTACTTTTGTTGAAAACTTTGGGCCATTATTTGGTTTTCGATATAGGTTTTTACCAGCTATTGTTGTTCTTACTTCCAGGTTTGCTCCTGCTTTATGTTTTCACGGTACAAGAGCCTATGTGGTATTGTACCCCCAAGAAGTATGGTTATATTATATTTGCTATCAATGTTCTCATACTTGCAGCCTATGCCAATTCCTTGTTCCAGTCTTTAAAAAGGTGTGTTCTTGCTATGTTTAGTGATTTTAGTCTGTACAAATTGTTGCTTGGCATCCTTTTCCTCTTTGCGCTTGTTGAGTTATGCATAGTTGCTTGGCAACAACTATTGGCTTTTGCCATATTTATAATAATAGGTACAGTTCTTGACGGTGCATCTAAATCTACCCGGAGTGATGACGGCAGCAGAACAGTTGTTTATGATGAATACGGGGAGCATGAAGTTAAAGAGACCGGATTTGGCGAATACACAGAGATTGGTTCCGGAAGGATATGGCGTCAGCCTTATTCTGGATCCGATAGAGTCAAAAGGGATTAAGAATCAATATAGACTTATTGGAGATTATATTAAGCCGTTTGTTTTTCACCACTAATACCACACTTACAATGAAAGGAAAAAATATATCCGTTCTGCAGGGCGTATGCGCCACCGTCGTTTTCGTAGCCTATTTTCTGCCTTGGGCACAAGTCTCGATTCTGGGTTCTGATTCCTCCATATCGTTTGCCGCAGCGGCTTATCAACTGGCCTCACTGGCTGATAAAATGCCTTTAGCATATCTGATACCTTTAGGAATTGTCACTTTGGGCGGCATCAACGTTCTTTGGCAGTGGCTGTTGAAAACCAACGTAGGAGCCTTCTATATGAACAGTATTCCGTTGTGCATCTGCGTGGCGATATTGGCAGGACTTGATGCCATCGTGGGCGGCAGCTATTTGCAGGCAAATGTAGCGGATGGCCTCGGTGCAGGTTTCTACCTGACTTTTCTGGCCAGTTTGGTCTCCTGCGTGGCCGCATGGACCTCTATTGGCCGACTGTATCTGGTCCGTTATAAAGGTTATATGACTATTATTACCATACTGACGGTGCTATGCTATGCCCTTGGTGTTTGGGCTAATACTTGGCACCTCGATTTTGATATGGACTATGAGGAAATGATTGCGTTGGAGAAACGTAAGAATTGGACCATTATGCTAACGCATATATTTTCCCTACTTCATTTCCCGTTTGTTATCTACGGCTGGATAGTTTTTGCTATCCGTGGAAAGCGGCAGTGGCAAATCCTGCAAGAAGCCTCTTCTGAAAACCTTACCTCCGCTCCCGAAAAGACAAATACTAAAACGGTATGGGTGAAGGATGAAGAGGAGACAAAACGGTATATGGAAGAGAATAATATTCACTGAAAAATAAAAGTACAATGAAAAAGCAGATTCTTTTGATGGCTGTGGCCTTTGCATTGACGCTCTTTACCTCATGCAACCATGAGG
>CALUYR010000362.1 GCA_944325045.1 Candidatus Gastranaerophilales bacterium | reverse complement strand
GGATCTGAAGTCGGTATGGGTGCTATTATGGCAGGTGGTGCAGTCGGTTCTGTCAGAAGCGGTGTAAAAGGACGCAAGGCTAATCAGGAACAGGCTAAGTTTGACAACATGGCAAAAGAGGTTGCAAATCAATATCCGGAAGTTTCGCAAAGACTTGCAGAGTATAAAACTCCGGATGGAAAACCGTTGTTTACAAAAGAGGAATTTAACCAGGTTCTTGTTAATTGCAAAAATACAATAGAATCAAATCCGGAAAAACTCTTTGCAATATTAAATAATCCTAAAGAAATTGCAGATATCGTAAAATGTAAAAATAAGGCTGTAGGTTTATGGCGTGCTGTAAATGAGCCGTTCAATTCAACAATTGAAGCAAATCCGGAAGTATTCGGAGTTAAGCCAAAAGCTAAAACTGAACCCGCAAAAGCACCTGCAAATAAACCTGCAGTAACTGCTGATATGTCGATTGAAGCAATGAAAGAAGTTGCAAAAACTCCGGAAGGTGTAAAACAACTTGAGGATGCAGGTTTAGTTATTACTAAAAACACTGTATCAAAGTTAGAAAATGTCTACGAAGGTCAGAGCCAATCACCTGCAAGACGGATTAAGAAGCTTGATTTAACAGGAACTCCGGAAGAAGTTGTGGCTAAAAACCCCGGATTAAAATATGATGCAGAGCAGGGAAAATTTTTCCGTGAAGTATCGTGGGACGGCGGAAAGACCATGGAACGTATGTATGTAGATGCATCTGATCCAAAAGGTTATTTTATGATTCAATACGGCAAAGAGCCATGGGACGGAGCTTTATTAGGCGGAACAGAGGCAGCAAAATCTTATGTTGAACCTAACGCATATAATGCTACGGGTGCTAAAAACTACCTGAAACCTGAGGAGATGGGCTATGAATGGACAGAAGCATCTAAAGCTGCTCCTGTAAGATTTGCCGAGGTTCCGGAAGGTGTTAAAGGTATTGTCGGCAAAGAAGGCTTCCAGCCTATAACCGATGGTAATCAAGTTATTGCAATAGATGTCAAAGGCCAGCCTTATATTAACACTGTGGACTATGTTAGGAACAATACAAAAGGACTTTCTCAAGATGCTGTTAAAGTGCTGGATAAGGTTGAGGGAAAAACTGCTCAGACAGCAGAAGCCCCGGCAACGGCTAAACCGTCTGTCAGCAAAGAACTTCAAGAAGAATTATACGATAGCATGTTTTTCAGTGATTACTATCCGAATAAGATAACAACCGAAGATATTTCGCTTATGATAACTAAGTATCCGGAAGTTATAACAAGGCTTGCCGAATGTAAAACCCCGGAAGGAGAACTTTTGATTGGTTATCATAAGATAATTGATTTTTGTTTCAATAAGAATATTCAAAAGGTATTAGACTCAAACCCTGAAAAATTCTTTGCAATATTAAATAATCCACGCGAAATGACACCCATTATGAAGGCTGGAAATCCCATTGCTAGAATACAAAGAGCATTATTGGCAGAAAGTCGATATCCGGAGTTTATGAATAAACTTTCAGAATACAATACTCCGGACGGACAGCAGTTGTTTGACTATGTTGAGCTAACTCGTATGATACTTAATCCAAATAGAAAATATGTCCCGGAAGTCTTTGAACTGTTAGATAATCCGCGAGATATGTCATATATTAAGAGTCTGAAGTATGAAGATAGAGCTGGTGCGATAAGAGGTGCTCTTCGCCTGACCGGACTTAAAGATGGGACATCACCAATCAGTCGGATACTTAGATCTCAGTTAGAAACTGCTCCGAATAGTGCTAAAGTTTGGGAGATGATAGACAAATATCCGGAAGTTGTCGCAAAGCTTGCAGAATACAAGACCCCTGACGGAGAACTTCTGTTTAAACCTGCAGAAATTAATGGCATATTATCTAATTGTAAAAATATTATTGAGAATAATCCTCAAGCAATATATGATATTTTAGATAATCCTCAATCAAGAGTAAATCTGTCCGGTTATGAAGACAAGGTGCTTGGACTATTTAGAATGCTCTATTTTTAATTTCGGTAAAACAGGCAGCGGGAAATCATAGATTTCCCGCGTCAAATATACTTAATTACATTATTTTATATGTTTAAGGCTTCGAACCTGTTTTGTAATAACTTGTACAACCTTGCCAAGAGCCAGAAGCGCAGGGCTTGCCAGCGGTAAAGGTATCAGCATTCCAATGGCACCAGCAACTATAGGTAAATCATCTATTGTCGTTTCTTGTTTCAGCTTTCTGCCGACGCTTCTGCTTATATTCAAAAGTGTTGCGGTATCGCCTTTCTTGTATATCTTAGAAGTCCTAAGCCCGATATCATATCCGTTTTTGCCGGCTCTGGACACTCTAACTGTTGTATCTTTTATGCTTCTGCTTGTATTTGCAACCAGCGGTAAAATCTTCATAATTATATTTTGGCACAAATATAATTTTATTAATATATTTATGTTAAAATATTTACTATAAAAAATATATATGAGGATGATAAAATGACACAACAAACAAAAGAGCCTGTTTCGGCAAAAGAAACTATAAGACAGACAAGAATACAAAAACTTGCAGAACTGGCAGATAAAGGAATAAACCCATACCCTTATGCTTTCGATAAGGACGCGGACGCAAAGTTCCTGCAGGAAAAATATAAGGAACTTCCTGCCGGTGAAGAAACAGAAGATTTTTACTCTGTAGCAGGCAGGGTAATGGCTGTAAGAAATTCCGGAATGTTTATCGATTTAATGGATGCTTCGGGCAAAATTCAGATATTTTCTCACAAAGATAATATGGATCCGGAAATGATAAAGACTCTGAAATTAGTCGATAT
>CALUYR010000361.1 GCA_944325045.1 Candidatus Gastranaerophilales bacterium | reverse complement strand
CGATCTGATAAATTGGTGTCACCATCCAAGCTACTCTTATCGGTATTGATTCGACCGATTAACTTCAGAACAATTCCAGAAATAAACGTTTGATCTAGACATGCACTTTTATCAAGAAAATCTATAGCCTGGTCCTTACGATACCAATAACTAGTAGTTACACCATCAAAGGTAGATAAAATAGTAACCTTAAAATTCTTTTTTAAAATAATCTGTTCATCTTTCATAATATATATCCTTTTAATTACTCTACAAAAATAGCAAAAAAGGGCCAGACTATAAGTTAACGGAGCGTTAATAATTAGTTAAGAATTGTATTTCCACTTTCTGGACATCCCGATATGCAACACCAGTAACATAAGCAGCGTCAAAACTATACACAACATAATGAACCTTCAGAATCGGACCAAGAGGACCACGTATATAACAATCCTGAAATAATAACAACTGTCTCAAGGACAGCGAACATAAAAAATGTTCAATGTCCTCAAGACAGTAAAAATACACCGGGAAATAACCTAACTGCATCATCTTATAGTACGAGGAATAGCCTGGGAATTTTCAGAAGAATGCTGAAATTCCTTAAAGAAATCCTTGACACCCTGGAATCCATTCTTATGATACTCATCCACAAGTTTGGCAAATAAATCAAAAGCAAGCTTCAACTCATTATCAGGACCAGTATTATTTTCGGCATGCGCTGCTGCCGCAGATTTGATTCTAAGTTCCTCATCATAAGTCTCTTCCTGAAACTTAGTATTCATAAGCTCCTGCTTAGCCTTATAATAAGAAATTTCTCCTTGATTATAACGGTCAAACACCTCGGCAACCTTAGAAGCTATCGACAGCTGCATATTAGTATCATAATTCTGAAAGTCCTTGATAGTCATTCCTGCGGAATAGGCATTTGCAATGCTAGCGATACCTTTCAGATTATTATCCATGGCAATGCCTAGCATCTTAAGACCTTCAGACTGCTGAGCAAAATAACCTTGAGCAGACGCTAACTGAGAATTACCGCGCATGGTAGCAAGATAATACGGCATAGCCTGACGAGTCTGATAATTCTCGAGACCTTGACCGATATACGACTGATAATCGTTCGCAAATCCCATAGCAGAAGACGCGACACCTTTAATAGCGTCAATTATCTGAACCATCTTATGCAATCTGTCCATGCCAAACACAGGTTCAACATGACCCGGTATCATAGGCGCACCAGTCTGCTGGGTTCCTGAAGTATCAGCAGGAGCAGCACTAGGAGCAGTCATCGAAGACGCGGTACCAGCAGAACCACCCGACATCATCATATAAGGATTCAAACCCGCTGCTTCAAGTCTTGCACGTTGGGCGGAAGCGGAGTTGTATTCATTCTCCGCATTCCACATCTTCCACTGTTCGTCAATCTGACGCTCTAAGTTTTCTCTGTTATACTGATTATTCATCTGAGCAATTTCGCGATTCGCCTGATTCGTCTCCTTAGCTATATCACGATTCGCCTGATTGGTAGAATCAGTCATCTGAATATTGGCTTCATTAGCCAACTTCTGTGCTTTTTCCTGTGCAGATGCACCCATTATTCAGAAGGAGAAGGAGCCGGAGACGAAGCTGGTTCAGGATTATCCAATTTTTCTTTCTCAGCAAGTTCCTTATTAATACGCTCAACTTCCATCTTATAATTATCATCAAGCCAAGCGGACCATCGCAACAATTCAGAAGGAGACTGAATAAAACGCGACTTGATAAACTGACGCAGCTGCGCATCAGACATTTTAGAACGAACAGAAGCCAATGAAGAAGTAGACTTGCCAGCATCTTCAAGAAAACGAGACAACTGAGATAATTCCATACGCGTTAAATCCTGCATATGAAACAGAGCATACACATCAGTACGATAATGGACAGCCGGAGAACTCGAATGAACGCAAGGGAGTTCAACAAAATTCATATGTTCAATAGGAGAAGGTACACGAAATTCAGTCAGACCATTGAATAATGTCGAAGAAAGAGGAGGAGTATAAGACGCAACACGCTCCTCAGTTTTACGGAAAAATGAAAATTTCTTAGCCATAACAATAAAAATTAATAAGGTAAACCGTTCAAATCAAGAGGCCGGACAGCACGACAAGTAATCATGCAAGAACCAAGCAACTGGTCAGTATCAGGCGTATCATCAGCCCTTACAGCGAACAACGTATCAACACATTTAGGGTCAACTTTAAAAAATCCAGCCTTAATCGAATTAGATTCAACGTTCGGATTATCAGGGAAATCAACAGAATTTGCAGCTAGTGCAGCCTTATCATCGAACGGCAGACACCAATACTGGAGAGAACGAGAAAACGCACCAACAGAACGGTCATAATCCGTCTTAAAGGGGAAATACCTAGGAGCATAACCCAAATAAGTATTAGCCTGCAAAGAAGGGAACGCGGACTTCAAAGGGTTCATCAAATAACCCAAGGGGACCTGTTCCATTCCGATTTGGTCAAATTCAGGAATAGGATAAGAAGTCGCATCAGTCAACAGACATTCAGGATTTACACCAGAAGTAGTATAGTCAAGCATCGGAAGGGCATGAAATACGCACATAACGATACCGTACTCACCATTCGCGTCTACACGTATAGTACCACGGGCAGACATAGAGCCTTTACCTCCAAGAGTAGCAGCGTTATCATCAACAAGGTTAGTATTAGTTACTTCATTAATATCCAACGAAGTATCAATACCACCAAGGTAACGAACCATACCAGACAATTCCTTAGGAACACGCTGACCAAAATGAGCTTGAATTTGAGACGGATAATCCTCTTCAGTACACAATGAAATTTCTTTCCATCTTTGAGATGCTTCCGCCCTACGTAATGCCAAAATAGACAAAGTACCGTCTAAATTCGCTTTACCAGAAAGAGAAAATAACACATCACCAACACCAGATGCAGGTGAAAAATGATGAGCTTCTACACTAGTATTGCCAACAGTAACAGGTTCAGCAGTACCAGGAGCATGGGAATTAACACCAAGCGCAGAAGGCATATTGTAAGATGAATTATCATATTTAGCGGTTAGCGTAGAATTCACAATATCAATGGAATCTTTAACAATAGGTATAATAGAAGCTTCACCATACTGGGCTTGAGGAATAACACCATGAAACATATCTTTCTGATAATTAGAATACCGCATATCAAGAAAGTTAAACGAATCCGTAAAACCTGGAACAGCTAAATTCAACTGCAAATCATTATTACCTTTAATGTAATCAACGTTAAATGTAGAAGGATTCACACGCTCCCATTGAGTAAATCGACCTGAATCAGCATAAATCTTCTGATAAGCAAGAAGAGGAGCAACATCAAATGCATAATTCGCCAATAATGGGTCTGAAGCCCAAGTTTTACCAGGACCACCAGCAGAAGAAGAAATATAATTGTAAAAAGCATTACCATAGCCAAGATACTCAAGCAGAATACAAGTATTCCAAGCACGGGAACGGCCAAATGTATCAACAGAATCTCCAGTACGTGCAATATAAAGAGCTAGCTGTTCAGCAGTGACATACGGCAGCTCACCTGAAAGAATAACATTATCATTCAGAGTAGGACCAGAAGCATGCTGCACATTAGAACTCATCTTTGTCAATGCAGTATAATACTTATTCCACAGCACACGCAGCGGCACGAAATAGAAATCATAATAACCCTTCATGCGGGCAAACGCAGAAGTGTTGAGAGGCTGAGTACGGATAAACTGAGCCAAATCGATTTCAAACGAATCCGAGGGAATCAAACGACGGTGCCAAATAGGATAATACAAACCAACCTTGGCGGAAAAATTCAATTTACGCGACAAATCAAATCCGGAGCGAGACGGATTATTCTTAACAGTCGCAAGAGACATAATATTAGCCATCTTCAGAAAAAATTATTTGATCATTAATACGTTTATTTTTTGAACGAATAAGAGAAACACGAGCAATTCTACGATAAAATCTCTTGTAATACTCAGTTTTTAAAAAATCATTATCAAAATCAGCATCAGTATTATTATAAAAATAGTCCAAATCTTCAGGAGCTGAGAAGTCACTTTCAAAATAAAGCTGCTGAGACTCAATCCAATCACGAAGGTGAACATAATCAACCCAGGACCAAAACTGGACAACACGGTTATAAAAGGTAGACAGATTAACACCAAGAAGACGAGCATTCGAACAAAACCTCTTCGAAACAGACAACATGCGATAAAGCCTAAGAACAAAGCGATAATACATCTCATCATTAGAAAAGTCAAATAATTTAGGAAAATCCTTAGCGTTAACAGCAAATGTAGACAAGAAAGCCAGATAATTCCGACAATAAGCAGAATAACCAGATTTCTTCAAATAAACACAATCGATAACATCTTCGGCAACAGACTTAGCCAAATCCATCATATTCATGCCTGAGCCATACATAGAATCAGAGGTCAAGACATCATAGAGTTTGTATAACGAAAAATCCCTTTGGTTAGAGACAGGATTAAAGCCGTAACATCTTGGGTATAAGTAATTGACAATTGAAAAGGGTGTAGGTCTTTCTCGAGATTCAGAATCACCGATTCTGACATAGCTAACAAATTCTCTAGGATCTCGTAAGAGAGCTTGTTTAAGATCGGGGATAAAATATCTCCGGCCGAGGAACTGACTGTGCCGGACTCTAAGGGCGAACGCAGATAACTGATATACTGAGGGAAGAGACATAGGGCTAGTAACGTATCCCGCAACATACTGAGAGCAGTCACCGGCTCCGACTGATTCACAATCGACACGA
>CALUYR010000360.1 GCA_944325045.1 Candidatus Gastranaerophilales bacterium | reverse complement strand
ACCTGAGAATCCGGACGCTTATTTCCCGAAACCGGAAGGCTACATCGCTTCTTCAACCAACCAAGACTTGGGCGTGCCCCAGACCCGTTACCTGCAAAACGCGGCTTATATCCGTCTGAAGAACCTGACCATCGGGTATACGCTTCCGGCCAAATTCACCCGTAAGTTCAATGTCAACCGGCTTCGTCTTTACGTCAGTGGTCAGAACCTGTTCGAGATTACCGGCCTGGACGAGTCGCTCGACCCCGAAGGATTGGAGAAAGACCCGGATGCCAATCAAGGCAGTGTAGGTATGGGTACGTCTTATCCCGTTCAACGTACATTCGCTTTTGGAGTAGAAATTCAATTATAATGAAAACAGCTATGAAACTTAGAACATATATCACTACCTGCGTCGCCGCCCTTCTGTGTACTTCGTGCGACGGTGACTTTTTCGACAAGACTCCCCTCACGCAAGTGGGTGAGTCCATGGACTTGTTTGAATCGGAGAGCGGATTGGAAACATACACCAACGGCTTCTATTCTTACATAGACCCGTCCGTCATTCTGGATGACTTTACCAGTGACAACTGCGAGCACATCAGCAATCCGCCTGCCATACGCAAAGCCATTTATACCATGCCGACAGCGTTGGGCAGCGGCGGATGGGACTGGAGCCAGTTGCGCGACATCAACTATTTCATCGACCACTGCAGTCAGTCATCCCTCGACGCAAGCATCAAGAACCAGTACATCGCTTTGGCGCGTTTCTTCCGTGCCAGGTTCTATTTTGAGAAAGTAAAGACATTTGGGGACGTACCCTGGTACTCGCATGCCTTGAACACGGATGATGACGCTGAGCTGTACAAGGCCCGTACGCCTCGGGTGGAAGTGATGGACTCGGTGCTGAACGACCTGAACGCCGCTGTCCAGTATTTGCCCGAAACGAAATACCGCAACCGGATTTCCAAGTGGAGCGCATTGGCCTATAAATCCCGCGTATGCCTCTATGAGGGTACCTGGCGCAAGTATCATACGGAAGCCGGACTGACTGGCGCTGAGAAATTCTTGCAGGAAAGCGCGGATGCCGCCCTGGCCGTCATGAACTCGCAGCAATACAGCTTGTACACCACCGGTAAGCCCGCTGAGGACTATGCCGCGATGTTTCAGGCGGATGAAGCGGACTTGACCGAAGTGCTGTTGGCTCATTCGGCCGCTCCCGGTAACTTCTTCTATTATACGCCGAACTTCACCTCTACGTCCAACGGTAACTATGGCGCCACGGCATCACTCATTGCCGACTATCCGATGGCGGACGGACGCCTGTTTACCGAAGCTTATCCGGATGAAGCCGAACGCAACTCCATGCCTTGCTATCAGGAGATGGAGAACCGTGACCCGCGTCTGACCCAGACCATCATTCATCCGGGATATATCCGTATAGGTACCAGCACGGTTGCCGTCAATGACTTTGCCGAGAACCGGACGGGCTATCAGATTATCAAGCGTGTGGGACCTCCCAGTGAAGACCAGGGAGGCGACACGCGCGACGCCATCATCATACGCTATGCCGAAGTGTTGCTGAACTATGCCGAAGCCAGGGCGGAACTGGGTACGCTGACGCAGGATGACATCAACCGGACCATTAACCTCATCCGTCAGCGTGTCGGCTTGCCGGGACGTACCTTGCCGCTGAATACGGACCAAACGCAACGCGACATGTATACACATGTCAGTGACCCTAACATCTTGGAAATCCGTCGTGAGCGTCGCATAGAACTCGCTCTGGAAGGCTTTCGCAAGGATGACCTGATGCGTTGGGCCGAGGGACAACGCTTTCGGGCTGTCTACGAGGGAATTTACATCTCCGGCCTGCACGAGCTTATCGACCTGGACGGTGACGCGAAGCCAGACCTGTACGTGCTTGAGACAAATGACGAAATACCCGCTGACCAGGTGGACGGCGTACAATACTTCCGTCTTTCGGAGGTCAACGGACTGTCGGAAGGAGACAAGGGGCGTCTGATACCTTACGACCAGACTCTGGAGCCATTCGAAGACTGGGAATACCTGAACCCGATACCCACGGAGGAGCTTACGCTCAATCCTGAGCTGAAACAGAATCCGGGTTGGGACAATTTATAAGCACAGTATCACATCCGAATGTCCGTCGGCGGTTCGCTTTAGTCATTACCAAAACAGTGTTTCTTCCGTACTGAAACCATGTTTCCTGTCGGGATAAACAACTGGAAAGCTGACGGCGGACATTCATTAACGCAACAGAAAAGATGAAAACAGTACGTACAATCATGTTCCTGCTGAGCACATTGGTTTGCTTAAGCAGCTGTAAACAAGCTACGGCCGATAAGACTCGTCTCGTAGTATGTGGTGACGACCGGGTGCTCATCGTGGAACCCGCCTCGTCAGACCGTGAAGAAAACCGGGTGATATGGCAATGGAAGGTAGCGGAAGCGCAGTCGCAACTTCCTGCCAAATACCAACAGCTGATGATGACCATCGATGACTGTAAACCGGTAGACAACGCTTCCAAACTGCTGCTCGCCTCTTCAAGCGGAGGCGTCGTGTTGCTGGATAAGGCTACGAAAAAATGTCTGTTTTACGCGGACGTGCCCATGGCGCACTCGGCTGAGCTGTTGCCGGACAATAAAATAGCCGTAGCGCTTTCTACACATCCGCGTGGCAACAGTCTTGAAGTGTATGACGTCAATCGTCCTGAACAAGTGCTTTTCCGTGACAGCCTGTATTCGGGGCACGGTGTGGTGTGGATGCCTCAGGAAGAGAGGTTGTATGCCTTGGGGTATGATGTACTCCGCGCATACACGCTGAAGAGCCTGCCGGGTGACTCTGTGACATTGCAGCTCGACCGTTCATGGACTCTCCCGAGCATAGGCGGCCATGAACTGAGTGCCATTGGAGATTCGCCGGAGCTTCTTGTCAGCACGCACGAGCATGTCTATTGCTTTGATACCCGTAGCGGCTCGTTCGCTCCTTTCGCACCGCTTGCCGATGTGGAGAATGTGAAGTCGGCCAATTACGACAAAGCGACTGATGAGCTGATTTATACGAAGGCGGAAACCAGCTGGTGGACTGACCACGTGTACATCAGCCGTAAAGGCGTGCAGTCGGTGGTAACCATTGATAGTATCCATGTATATAAGGTAAGGACATACTGAAGTATCCGCGTCAAAGCCTGAATCATCATATTGCCATCGTATTTACATGATTGGGCTCTAAATGATGCAGAATATTACAATGCGGTTACAAAATGCAGGGAAATATCCTTGTTTGTTGACCCATTCTTGACATGAGTCAAAAAAGAACGAGAAGAAAAGAGGATTTCTTCTCGTTTGTTTTTATGTTATAAAACATGTTTTTACCTTTGCATCGGTAAAAAGATTAAGACCTGACGTTAGGCAAGTTTTCAATAGGTATTAGAAACATTAGAGAGAAAGTAGAGATTAAGTTTTTAGGATTAACAATTTAAGGGATGTTCTATAAATTAATGATTTGAGAATCAGTCTACAAGTTGCCTGTTTGCATAAAAAGTTGTACATTTACCGCATATTAATCAGTTTGATTCATGAAGAAAAACAATATATACCGCCAGCCCATGCAGGAGAGCCTTTTCGAGGAAGAGCTATCCCTTGAGGCTCTTTCCGCAATGGGCAACCCACTGGAACAGGTGTCAGCCCTTGTTGATTTCGAGTTGTTCCGTCCGAGCTTGGAGAAAGCCCTCCTTTGCGAGCAACGCAAATCCCCGGCCGGTCGCAAGCCGATAGATGTGGTCCTCATGTTTAAGGTCATATTCCTTCAACGTTATTATGGTTTGGGCGACCACCAGATAGAATACCAAATTATCGACCGCACCAGCTTCCGCAAGTTCCTAGGCATTCGCACGGTGCATGAGGTTCCGGACGAGAAGACAGTTTGGGCATGCAAGGACAAGCTGGCCAAGGCGGGTGTCTTTGACAGCTTGTTCGATGATTTCCGCAGGATGTTGGATGCCAAGGGCCTCAGTTTCAATGAGGGCAAGATTATAGATGCCACATTCGTGGAGGCACCCAGGCAACGCAACACCCGCGTGGAAAATGCCGCCATCAAAGAGGGCAATGGCGATTCGCTCTGGAATGACAACCTTCATAAGAAAAGCCACAAGGACATAGACGCCCGCTGGACGAAGAAGCGCAACGAAGACCACTACGGTTACAAGGGCCATGCCAAGGTAGACAGGAAGACAAAACTTGTCGAAAGCCATCACACGACCGACGCCAGCGTGCATGATTCGAACATCATCAAACCACTCATCACGGAGAAGGATAAAGGGCTGCGCCTGTATCTTGATGCCGGCTACGCAGGCAAGGAAGAGGAGGTCAAGGCCTGTGGAATGCGCCCTGTCATCTGCGAGAAGGGACGCCGCAACCACCCCTTGACAAGGAAGCAGAAGAAACGCAACCGAAAAAAGTCAAGGAGGAGATGTCTTGTGGAACATGTCTTCGGCTTTATCGAGGGAGCCATGCACGGTTCATTCGTGAGATCCATCGGTATCGTGAAGGCGGCTGCAAACTTCGCGCTCACTTGCTTGGTATACAACATCTTCAGATACATTCAAATCAACAAATACCAGTCACTACTCCTTTCTTGCAAGGGATGATTGTGCCTTGCCGACAAAAAAGCATGTCAAATGAGCGGATAAACCATCTATGCAATAACCGGAACCTCCAATGAGGGGCTCACTCCACAAAATTGAACTTTGAAGGAGAAGCATCCAAGCAAAATATCGAATTTATAGAACTTACCATATATAACTTGCGGAAAACGCAAATCGGAAATGTCCTGAGCAGCCAGTGGGGATACGAGGAACTGGAGTATTTGAA
>CALUYR010000359.1 GCA_944325045.1 Candidatus Gastranaerophilales bacterium | reverse complement strand
ATTGTGCAAAGTTTCTTAATCATTGTGTCAAGTTAATGTGATAACTCTAATTATTCTGCAGGTTGCTCACCAGAAGTAGTAGACATGATCTCCAATGCCTTAGCAAGATCTTCTTGAGCCTTATTATAAGCCTCCATAGCTGCATCATACTGAGCCTGAAGAATTTCAACTACCATTGTGTGATATGCAACGCCATCGAATGCACCGGCCTGAGCCTTCTGCAAAGCAACTTCTGCACTCTTCACGTTTTGTTCGGCAGTCGCAACTGCTTTCTGCTGTACAGCAACAGCTTCCTGCATCTTCACAGCAAATGTTTCAGGATCATAAGTAACATAACTACCGTTTTCATCTACTGCGCCAGCTTCTTGCAGATATGTGTCAACAAGATCGGTCAATTTCTCAGAAACGGACTCCTTACCTGCCAACTCTGCATTCAATTCTCCAATCTCAATATTCAGATCTATGAATTGAGCATCTGCCTCAGCCAAAGCTGCGCGTGCAGCATCGTCAGCTTTCTTGGCTTCATCAATAGCAGCTACTTCACTTGCAAATACTTTGTCGTACTGAGCAGCAAGGTCGGTCTTAATACCGGTGTAAGTAGTATTGAGTTCAGTTTGCAGAGCCTTCAGATCTTCATTAGCACTGATGGTAGCTTCCTGTTGAGCAACATAGTCAAGAGCATCCTGATATGCCTTAGCAGCACCACCCTGAGCCTTGTCAATATCAACCGGAGCATAACGATTATCTTCACCGAAAGCAGCCTGAGATACTGCATCAAGTGCAGTCTGATACAATGCCTCACTAAATGTTGTCTTAGTAGCAGTTGTCAACTCAGTCGGTG
This sequence comes from Candidatus Gastranaerophilales bacterium, assembly GCA_944325045.1. Lineage (GTDB taxonomy): Bacteria > Cyanobacteriota > Vampirovibrionia > Gastranaerophilales > Gastranaerophilaceae > UBA1221. The sequence continues at coordinate 2,098 of CALUYR010000359.1, read as the reverse complement.
TGATATCAGAATTATTGATTACAATTTTGGCTGCAGTATGACCGATAACATTATCACCTGTTCCATCCGCATACCAATTAGCTTCATTAACCGTTGTTGGCTTACCATCCTTATCCAATGCGCTTACCAAGTAATCAATATTGAACACTTCATCATCAGTTACTTGAGCGAATGTTTTAGCCATGGCAATGTAAGCATCCATAGCCGGGTCTATCTTTCCGTAAGCTTCACCAACTTTGCCTGCTGCATCTCTCACAGCCTTCATCAAAGCTGCTCCCTCAGTAGTAGTATCAAAGGAATCTGCTGCATCTTTAGCATCATCCTCAATCTGCTTTTGCGTATCAGCCCAATCTAAAGCAGAAGTTTCCTGTGTAACATAAGCAGTAAGAACGCTTTGAACTTGAGCTTGAATTTCAGCAGCTGTTACCTCTGTGTTTCCAGATGTATATCCTGTACAATTCATAGCAATCAGATTGTTCAAATTAGCCTCCGTACGATTAGCGCTACTATATGTATTCCAACTAGCGACAACAGCACCTTCATCAAAGCCATCAATTGCAGTTATCTGAGAAATTGCAGTTCCTTGATACCCCAATGCTTCTGCCTTTATACTTATGACTTCAGCTTCATATAACTCATCATAAGCCTCATCGTAAGCAGCTTGTAAGCCCTCATTCCAATTTGTGATAGCTGTTTGCAAAGCAGAGTACGCAGTATTATATGCATCAGTTACTTTCTTGAAGTCTGTAATATCTACTTGATAATCTGTTTCATTAGCAATGATATTCTTAACTTCTTCCCAATCTGCATAAGCTTCGTCATATTTCTTCTTCGCAGCATCTGCAGCTTCCTGAGCCTGTTTCAAGATAGCTTCTGCCTGGGCAATGTCATTATCATCTACCCACACTACTGTCTTTAATATGTTCAAATAATTTTCATATTGACTCAAGATAGTTTGAGCATCAGCCGGAGTCTTTGACTTATCACCATTGTTGCCCCAAGAGAAGTTCTGGGCACCATTGATAGAAATCGCGCCTACAGGTATTTGATTAGCAACAGCATCAGACATAACCTGTGTTACTTCCATTGTAGACTTGTAAGCTGCAATGTTGAACGATTTCTTGTCAGTGGCAGCCTTAGCCAAAGCCTGATTCTTTTCCTGCAATACACCGGCAGTACCATTCTTAACCACTGTAGCTCCTGTAGCAGGCGTAATACCATCGGGTTCATAGTCTGAATATACACCATTTACAGCTTGATACAAAGCTAAGTATTCCGGAGTGGCTTTCAGACGCACCAATTCAGCTTCTTTCTCTTCTACTTCAGCTTTCAGTGTTGCAATTTCTTCTTGCAAAGCATCAATCTCAGCAGCCCAATCGGTACCTGCGATATCCTTATCAGCCAAAGCCTGCAAGTCTTCCAAAGCACTTTCAGCAGCCATCAGTAGAGCTTTCTTAACTTCAACATCAGCTTCCAAAGTCGGAATCCACAATGTGTTCGTGGTCTTGTTGCCATCTTTGTCTGTATCATAGCCTTCCAGCTTGTTCATTTGAGCATCATACAGTTTCTTCTTAGCATCACGCAGTTGTCCGGTCAGACCATAGTTACCATTGGACTGTTGTACTGCATCACCATATAAAGTTACATAAGCATCCGTAACCGCCTGTTGCAGTGCAGTCAGAGTAGCTTGGTCAAGATCGCTGATGCCGAGAGCCTTTGCTATTTCAATTTGCTTCAAAGCCATTTCATAAGCGAACTGAGCCTGAGCAGCAGAGGCTTGCAAATTTGCTTTTTCAGCTTCAAAAGCTAAAGCAGCTTTTTCTTTCTCGATTTCAATCCTTGCCAGAGTCTGATCCAATAAAGCCTGCAATTCTTGAAGTTCGAGCTCATTTTTTGCTTCCTGCATGTCATTTTCAATCTGCTGTTTTCTAGCCATTTCTTCTTGCAATGCAGCATTTGCACGTTCAGTTTCTGCTTTCGCAGCCTTCAAATCAGCCTCTGCTTGCACTAAAGCTACGCGAGCCTGTTCAACAGCAGCTTTTGCCTTCAGCAGTTCAGCCTTTGCGCCGCGCAATTGCTCAACGCCCCAAGGCTCGTC
>CALUYR010000358.1 GCA_944325045.1 Candidatus Gastranaerophilales bacterium | reverse complement strand
GCGTAATTGCGCAGGATCGAACCGTCTGCCGTCGTGAGCGCCGTTGTCGTCAACGTCATGCCTTCAAGACCTGCGGCCTGATCGGCACCGTTGGTAAGCGTGCCGCCCGAAAGCGTCAGCGAATCGAACTCGGCTGTCGCGAGGTTGGTAAGCAGCATGTCGATCGTGGCGGTACCGACATCCAGCGTGCCGTAGTTGGTCAGTGTCCCTGAGTTGGGACCGGCGGTCGTCATCTCTCCAACCGTAAACGTACCCCAGTTAAGGAGTTCGCTTCCGGCCTGAGCCTGATAGCTTTCGACCGTCAAGCCCGACGTCGTGTCTTCACGCAGGATTTCGCCGCTGTGTTCGGCTCCGTCGCCGCCTATATAGATCGTGCCGGCGCTTGTTACGGCATCAGTCGTGAAGTTGCCGTGGCGTACACGCATCGTGCCGCCATTGAGCGTCACATCAAGCAGGTCGCCCTTGGTGGCTTCCGCCGTGCCGTAAGTGCCGAGCGTCACAAGACCATCGCGAACAATCGAGAGATTGCCGTCGATGAGCTGATAGTCCTGCGGAACCGACTGGTTTTCGCCCACAAAGACGAAGTGACGGCCGTCAGCAACAGTCATGCCGCCTGCGACATTGACCACCTGCTTGAAGCCGATGCTGTTGTCGAGCACATTGGCGTTCGTTACGGCGTTGGCTGCGGCTTGCTGAGCACTGCCGACATAGAGCGCATTCCAATCCGGATGAGCCTGCGTGGTATTTGTGAGTGTTTCACCGGCAAAGACCGCATAGGGGCTGCCGAAGGCTTCTTCCGTGCCTGCCGGACGAGCCTTGACGCCGTTGGCAAGGTCAACATTGAAGTTCTGCGACGCCTGACCGTTGAAGGTCACCTGCAAGCCGCCTTCGACACCTGCGCCCTCATGACCGCCGATCGCGAGATCGTTGGCATCGAGCTTGGTGAGAACATCGGAAACGACGCTTGCGGAGTAGACCGCATCGTCAAAGGCAACTGTACCCCAGCCAAACTGAACGCCCTGGCTGATGGAGTCCTTCATGTCGCCAACGCCCGTTGCGACCTGCACGCCTTCCACGTCAACCAGATCACTCGGCGTATTGGCGTCAATTTCAAGAGCCGTGTGGTGAATTTCACCGAAGATCTGATCCAACGAGGTCGACAGCGTACCGCCCAACAAGTTCACGGTCTTTTCGTTTTCAGTGAGTGTGATTGTGCCCACGTCAAGCGTCGAACCTGTGTAGATGTTGAAGACGTTCGAGCTGTCGATCGCGTCAAACGTTGCCGTTGTCTGATTAGCAATGACCGCATCGCCCTGAACACCTAAGTTGTAGGTGTTGCCGGAACCTGCGTTTTCATGACTCATCGTGCCTTCGGCAAGATTGATCACGGCATTCGTGAACCATCCGCTTTCAGACGTAAAGTCAGACGTTGCTCCGTTCTGGTTGTACGTGATCGCTCCGTCGGTCGCAAAGCCGCCGACGTTGATCTTGCCAGTGTTGGCAAAGATGTTCGTGCCGGTGCCGCCGCGCTTAAACGTCAATGTGCCGTCGCCGCGAATCGTGCCGGCATTGCTCATCGAAGAGGCAAGCACTGCGTTGCCGGAATTGAGCAACTGGCCGCCAGCGGCAATCGTGATGCCGGTGCCGTCAACCACCTGAGTTGACTCACCCGTATACAAATTACCTGTGTTCGTCGCAACACCGGTGGCGGTAATGTCAACCGTACCGAGATAAGCGTCGCCAGCATTCGTGTACTGACCGTTAATGGTCGCCTGACGACGAACTTCCGTTGCGCCGACATCGGCCATCAGCATGATGCCGCTTGTCGACGGCTTGGTCTGGTTGATGTAATAACCGCCTTCTTCAACCGTCAGCGTGTCAGAAGAAGTCGTCCCGTAGTTATAGAACTCGGTGTTGGCTCCGACCGTGACGTTATCGAAGGTCATGGTTGCTTCGTTGGTGATTGTCGGAACGCCTCCGGCCAGAGTTGAAATCTCCGAACCTGCTTCCTTCGATCCGGCAAGAACCGTCGTGAGAACCAGGTCTTCACCCGTGAAATCCGCATTGTTTACGTTGGACAACAAACCGTTGACGGTGATCGTGCCGACACCCGTAATTGTGTGAGTGTTGTTGATCTCACCACGTTGACCGACGACCGTATCGAATAGTTCAATCGTACCGGTATTGGTCAGAGTGCCGTAAACCTCAGATGTATCGCTGGCTTCGATTTCACCGTAGTTGTTAACACGCCCTGTAACCGACATTTTGTTTGTTTCAAGGAATGCCCCTACGTTGTTCTGCAAAGTACCCGCGATAGTCAGGTCGCCCTTGAGCGATGCTTGACCACTGTTTGCAAACGTATTGGTACCCCCAATCAAGTTGGTATCACCAGTTACGTCCAAAGTTCCGGTGTTTGTTAAACCGCCGGTGACGTTGAGGCCATTTCCAACTGTCAGTTGCTTGGAGTTGTTGACCGAGCCAACAGCAGTCATCGTGCCTTCAACGGTCATGTTTGCAGTATTGGAAATGACACTTCCGCCGACTGCATCAACATTACCGGAAACTTTCAGCGTACCAGCATTAGTAATGTCGGCACCTGTAACGGCATTAATCGTTGAAGCATTGAGTTTGCCTGATTTGTCAATAGCAACTTGGGAACCATCAGTCCGAGCAATGATCTCGTTAACGGTGTAATTGCCGTTAACGACATTGAGCTTGCCGGTTTCGTTGGTTTCGCCAAGATTTACTGCTGCCAACGTACCCTGATAGTCGGCACCGTCGGCCAAGCCCAGCGTGCCGAGTTCAAGCGTGGCTCCGCCTCTGACTGTCGGGGTCGAAGTCGATTCGATCAGGTTGAAGGAAGCATTGTCCTTTTCGCCGATCAAGACAAGCTTCTTGCCGTCGGTGACATTAACGGTTGTTGCATCGTTGACGCCGGTAAAGCCCGAGTTGGTCCTCAAGCCTGAATTGCCGAC
>CALUYR010000357.1 GCA_944325045.1 Candidatus Gastranaerophilales bacterium | reverse complement strand
GTCCGTGACCTCCTGCTCGGCCAGGATCTCGTCCAGCTCCTCCAGCCGCTGGAGGGAGGCCGGGGCCCTTCTGGCGCCGATCTCCCGGACCAGGGCCTCCAGCACGGCCACATAGGGGACCACCGTATACCGGTCTCTGGACTCGGGGACCACCAGCAGGGCGTCCGCATAGGCGGCCACAGGGCAGGAGCGGCGGTTGGTCAGCAGGATCACCCTGTGGCCCATCCGGCGGCAAAATTCCGCGGCCCGGACCGTGGTCCTGGTGTTGGGCCAGCTGGCGACCACCAGCACCGCGCTCCCCGCCGGAAGATTTCGGATCATCTCAAACACAAAATGCTCGTCATGGCTCAGTTGCCGCACCTGGGGCAGAAGCGGGAGCAACAGATAGTAGCCATAGAGGGCCACCGCCTTGGAGGAGCGCAGTCCCAGCACCCCCACCTCGGGCGCCCCGGACAGCAGATCCAGCGCCAGGTCGAACTGCTCCGACAGCTTGGGGGTCACCGTCTTGCCCAGAAGCTCCACCGACTCCTCGACCTCCCGGTACAGGGGGGAGGGCTGGGCGGGCGCCCCCCGCTCCTGGAGGGAGGCCTTCATCTGCCAGTAGGAGGACTGGAGAAACTCCACCGCGTACTGGTGGAGCTCCCGGCGAAATTCCCCGTAGGAGGGGTAGCCCTGCTCCTTCAAAAAGCGGAAGATGGTCGCCTCCCCCACCCCGGACTTCTGGGCCAGCTGCTTCGCTGTCAGCCCGTCGGCCTCGTTGGTGTTTTGGAGCAGATACTCGCACAGCGCCCGCTGTCGCCGGGGCATCTGCTCTCTCTGATTCAAAATCTTCTCCAGCTTCAGCGTCTCCATACGTCTCCCACCTTCTGTCATTGGTACTAGTATAAGCAAATTTCCCCGCAATTTCAACCCGGAGCATGGCCCTTCGCCGCAAAAAGGGCGGAGAGCTCCGCTCTCCGCCCTTGGCGATCCGAGATCCCGCCCAGGTTATACCTTCGCCGGCTCATGCCACTGGTAGACCCAGGTCCCCAGCCCCTTCTCCAGGCACTTCTGATAGATCTTGTAGCAGTTGGTGGTATCGGTGATCACGATCCCGATGGTGGCAAACAGATAGATATCGTCCGGATTGGTGCGGCCGGGCTTTTTCCCCAGCAGGACATCGCTGACCTGGGTCACCTCGGGCCGGGGCATCTTCCCGTCCAGCACCATATTGGCCAGGGTGCAGGAGTCCCGGTCGTTCAGCCGGTCCTCCCAGTCCATCCCGAACTTCACATTGGGGAGCAGGTGGCAGGACTCCTTGTAGTCGTACTGGGAGACAAAGGACTGGAAGGAGCCCGGCTTCATCCACTCCGGCTCCACATATTCCTCTCCCACATCCACCAGGGAGCAGGTGTGGACGATGTCAGAGTCCCGGATGGCCGCCTCCGCGCTGTCCACCACCTCAAACTCATAGCCCAGATAGGCAAATTTTTCGCAGAACTTCTCCGCGTTGGCCCGGACCAGGTCGTAGATCTTCACCTTTTTGATGTGCTTCATGAACATGGCGGTGGCCTGGAGGCAGTAGCCCGCGATGACGCCGCTCCCGATCAGGCCCACCACCTCGGAGTCCTCCCGGGCAAAGCACTTGGCCCCCAGGCCGCTCCCCGCGCCGGTGCGCATCCCGCTGATGAGGGTGTCATCCACCACCGCCAGCGGGTAGCCGGTCTCCTCGTCGTACAGGGTGACCAGCCCGTTGGAGCGGGGCTTTCCCAGCTTCCTGGGGTTGGCGGGGTTGCTGGGGATCGCCTTCACCCCCGCCACATGGATGTTCTCCTCCTCGCTGTTGATGATACAGGCGTGCAGGCCGATCCACTTCCCCGCGTGCTTGCCCTCCTCCCACATCATGTGGAACAGGGGGATCTCGATGGTCTCGCCCCGTCCGAGCATCTTATTGGCCCGGATCACATTGTCCATGATGAAGTTCATGTCCAGCGCGCCGCACTGGATCGCCTCCTCCTGAGAGATCCAGAGCACCTTGTTTTCCTTCCCCGCCATAATGATTCCTCCAAGTTTCATATTAAGCTATATATGATAGCTTGTGCAATCATAATACCGCAGGAGGTCCACGGATGCAATGGGCTAACGATATAAAAATCTATCAATTATTTTGTATCATTTCAACAAATCTTATATTTGATTGTTGATTCTATCAATTCTAGCAGGCCACATTCCCCCATAAAAGTCCATTTGACAAATAACCCTGGCCGGCTATAATAGAAGTACTCCCAGTTCCTGTCCAGGGAAGGAGGTCCCAACTATGCAACTGGAACTCACCAAAAAGCAATTTCGCCGTCTGCTGGATATGGCATACATCGGAAACTGGATCCTGAATTCCACCCGGGGGGACCAGCGCTTCGCCGACTACGACGAGGTGGAGAGCCTGCTCTTCGGCCGGGCCGCTCTGGAGGGGATGCCCGAACTGGCCGAGCTCTATCAGGGGGAGGTCATCCCCTCCCGCGCCTTTGTGGAGGGCGGCATCCACGAGGCCATCGTGGAGTATGAGAACAACGTGTTTTTCGACATTCTGGCGGAGGATCTGGCCCGCCGGGACATGGACGACGCCCCCATTGACGAGAGCAACTACGCCGAGCTCACCAGCCGCATCGACGCCTACATCGCCGAGTTTGAAGAGCACGGCATCGACCACGGATGATACGCGGACAGACAAAAGCCCCGCCGGCCGGCGGGGCTTTTTCTATCCCTTTCTGCGGATCAAAAACGTGGCCACGAACCACACCGCCAGACACAGGGTGATGGACGCCCCGGCGGAAGGGCTCAGGTAGTAGGAGATCATCAGGCCGGCCACCCCCGCCACCACCGAGCCCAGCAGGGCAAACAGGTGGTACTGGGCCATGTTCCGGGCCACGTTCCGGGCGGCCGCCCCGGGGAGGACCAGCAGGGAGTTGATGACCAGCAGGCCCACCCAGGTCATGGACAGGGTGACCACCACGGCGATGGCCACGGAGAA
>CALUYR010000356.1 GCA_944325045.1 Candidatus Gastranaerophilales bacterium | reverse complement strand
GTGCGAATCGGTAATGAAACCAGGCAAAGAAAGCTTCTCTTTAAATGCCTGAGTGAGATCTGCAACCTGAGTAGTGGTGAGATCAACACCGGTGATCGTCACGCGTCCGTCGGTAAATGACGCATGCTGTGCTAATGCGTCAGCGACTTCACCGGGAACGTATTTGCGGAAGAGTTCTGCGGCGACCGTTTTCACTTCTTCCGGCATCTGAGCCGCAACACCGATGACCTTGAGCGGATCGACCACAGAATCCGTAACGTTCTGGAAGACGTTGTCCTGATTCGTGGTGAGATTTCCGGAGCTGTTGAAGCGCGAGCCTTCTGCGAACGTCAGATTGCCTGTGACTGTCAAATCACCGTAATTGGCTAACACTCCGTCAACCAGATGATCCTTCAGGGAAGCTGAGCCGCTCGAAGCAATTGTGAAATTGCCGTTGCCTGTTACGGATGCCAGATTGAACGAACCATTGGCAATCGTGACGCTTCCGTTCTTCATGGAAACGTCCGCAACATTGCCGCCGGAAGTCAGACCTTCAGCCCCGAAGACAAGGTTGCCGTTGTCGGCCACAAACGTACCGTTGATGGAAGAACCCGCGCCGTCGCCGAGGATGGCGAACGTCTTGCCGTTCGTGACGGTGACTTGCCGGGCGTTGTCGATGTTCTTGACGCCGATGCTTTCGGCCATTTCAGCCGAACCGATCGTGATGTCGACATTCTGGGCGTTCCAATTGAGCGTATGGAAGAGCACGTCCGAACGGTTGTTCTCGTCATAGATCGACTTCAGCACAGCCGTGGTGTACCCGTTTGAGAGATCCAGCGTTTGATCGGCCACAACTTCGTCGAACGTCACGTTGATGTTCTGGCCGTAATAGTCTTTCAGCAGCGTCTCAGCCTGTTCGGCAATGCTCTGCTCGTAGGTGCCCTCGATGTTGAGCGTGCCGCCATTGATCGTGAACTGGTCGCCGGTCGCGGAAATGCCGGAGACATGGCTCTTTTCACCTGCTACCAGGGATGAAACGGTAATGGCCGTTGTCGACGAGAAGAGTTCCTTGGCATCAATCTGTGCGGCTTTGGCTTCGGCGATGTTGATCAGAACACCGGCATTTGTGGACAGCGTGCCGTCATTAATGATGACGGAACCTTCACCGCTAATGTCATCAATTGATGTTGATCCTCCATTCTGGGTGTAGGTGTTTTCAGGATTTTCGAAAACAATCTCACCAACATCAACATTGCCGCCATTGTTAATTAAGTTCGCATTAGTTTCTTCAGCTTTAGTTGCTTGATACGTTTTCTGAGCTAACGTATATCCCCAGTACGTGCCGCCTGACTCACTCCAATCTCTATTTTCCCAAGCTTCAAAAAATGTATAAATTACAGAAGCAGATGAACTTTGAGTGATTTTTCCAATAGTTACACTGCCGCCTACATTCAACGTAGTGCCTTTTTCTATTGTGATATTTGCATCAATATTTGCCGATGGTATTGCTGCTTCTAACTTTGAAAAGTCTTCATCCTGTCCGTTTGTTCGATAAACGTCATATCCATATTTATCTACAAAAGCGTACATGGATTCATCTGTTGAATCCATATATCCTGTATCTGTTGCATACCAAGAACCATTCGGACTTTTGATATACACTTTTTCAGTCGACCAATATCCTCCTCCGGATTCATCGTTGTAGCTATTCCACACACTGTATGTGTAAGGATTAGCATCCCAAACCTTTGATGTTTCAGTTTGTACTGTTCCAACATCAACGATTCCCTTGTCCCCAGTGATAGTCAGATTGTTATAGTTGCCGCTTACTGTTCCACTTAAAATTGTTTCTGCCTGTGCATTCAAGGTAGCAAGCGCAATCGCAGTTAAAACAAAAACTTTGCCGGCTACTAGGCCATCACGTACTGTCGTGCTGCTAACGGTCTTGCCGTCAGCTTGCGCCGCACCGCAGACGGTTTCGTTAACCGCAACGTAGGACCGCCGAGCCCGATTCCAAATCGTTTTGAAAATTTTGTTCATTGATCAATCTCCATGGAAATGAACAAACGCTTTGCTGGCCGCTCTCAGGCGAGGGCAGCCGGAAAAACGTTCGACTTGAGGGTGCAGTCAGGCGAAAAAAGCTTCTCTTTAAATGCTTGACGCATGTCGTCTCGTTGGGCAGCGGTTATGTTTCCACTGACATAAACCGTTCCGTTCGAGAATGAAATGTTTTGAACTGCCTGTTTAAGCTCTGAACCGCCATACGCGGTGAAGATGTTTGTCAGAACCTGCCGAACTGATTCAGGGACTTGGGCATATACGCCAACAACGCTAAGTCCCACTTGATTGTCAACACTGTCAAAAAGCAATGAGTGGTCCATGCTTATTCCAGTTCCAGAGGACATAGCAACCTGTCCTTTGCCTGACAAGGAAGTTGAAACGGTAGTGACACCGCCTGTAATGCGTAGAGTCCCGCCATTAAACGCCAAAGAACTCACGGTTGAATTACCTTGCAGCGTGGCTGTTCCACCCAGCTGCAACGACCCGTTCCCCGACATGCTTTGGAAAGTGCCATTAGTGCCAGCATTTAAAATCACCGATCCGTTATTTAAAAAAGTGCCGGTATAGGAGGCATAGCTACCCGATTGAAACTCAACCTTTCCGTAGTTTTCGAAGGTGGCATTGATGCCACGCAAGTGAGAACTGTTGCGAAGAACAACGGTTCCGTAGTTGTATGCACTGGCAGGCTTGCTGTAGCGAATGTTTAAATTGAACAGTCCAGTATCAAAAATGATGGTGCCTCGATTTTGAACTGAGTCGGAGCCTCCGTAACGGTCGTCTTCCATTCGGAGTTCATTCATGATTGTCCATTGGGCACCTTCTTGAACCTGTACGATGCCGTTTAGTGAAACTTCACCTCGATTTTCTGTGAAGATTCCTGAAACTCTTACAGGTGTTCCATCAGTTGAAAACAGATTTTCGTCATCATAGAAGCCGTTGTCATATCCAGCGTTTGCGGTTAGTAGCAAAAATGCACCAAT
>CALUYR010000355.1 GCA_944325045.1 Candidatus Gastranaerophilales bacterium | reverse complement strand
TTTATTGTTTCATCTGCTACTACTCCTCCATCTGTTGCTGGTACTTCTTCTGTTGTTTCTCCTCCTTGCGCTTCATCATATATGTAATGATGTACTATTACCTTCGCTGGTATTTCTACATCTACTTCATGATTATCTTCTTTTGTCTCTTCTCTTACTACTACGTCTTCTGTTACTGTTCCATCTGGGTTTGATGGGTCTTCTACTTCTTGCTCTTGTGTTAGGCTTATTGTTCCTTCTACTCTATTTTCTATTGTTCCACTTAAGTTTTCTTCATCTGGATAGATGTATTTTAATGTTATTGTCTTTATTTTTTCTATTGTTGTTATTCCTTCTTCATTTATGTAGGTATCTATATTGTTTAAGTCTTCTTCCCATGTTATTGTCTTGTCTTCGCTATTGTATGTTCCTCCATTTAGCTCTGAGTTTTCTTCTTCTATTTCGTATGGTAAATAGTCTACTATTTGTATGCTTCCTTTTCCTACAAATCCTCTTATCTCTGCTTTGTAGTTTATTGTATAGCTTATCTTTTCGTCTGTATTTGTTATTCTATTTGTTCCATCTTTTACTATACTACTTTCTAGTACTAACTCTGGTACTTTATATGGTGTTTCTACCTTATTTGTTTCTTTTCCATCTACTGTTCCTACGTTTGTTATTGTCTTTTCTTCTGTATCATAGTTTACTGTTACCTCAAAGCTTACTTCTACTTCTTCTGTTGCTTCTATTCTGTCTATATTCCAGGTTATTATATTAGCGTCATTTAAGCTTATTTCTCCATTATCATTTATTTGATAAATTGTTGTGCCTTCTGGTACTTTATCTTTTATTTTTACATCTTCTATTGCTTCGTCTCCTACGTTGTTTATTGTAATTGTGTATTTTATTCTATCTCCTGCTGTTACTGCTCCTTCTTCTATGTCTTCATCTGCTATTCTTATTATCTCTGCTTTCTTGTTGTAGATTAATACTGGCACACTTACTTCGTTTGTTGGTTCATCTGGGTCTTCTGGATTTTTGTTTATATATGCTGTGTTTCTTATTGTTTTGCTTGTTTCGTTTTCCCCTACTTCATCTACTATTACATCAAAGCTTACTCTTCCTTCTCCTGGGATTTCGTCACTTTCTCTTGCTGGCACATATACCGTTATGCCTTGTGCTAAATCGTCTGCTGTTTTGCTTGCGTCTTGTGTTCCATTTACCTTTATGCTTCCTGCTACAAATGTTGTTCCTGCTGGTATGCTATCTTTTACTATTACATTTCCTGCTAAATCTCCTCTGTTTTCTACATTTATTGTATATGTTATTTTTTCACCTTCCACTACATAGCTTAAGCCCATCTCTGTTGCTACTTCTTTATTTGCATCTATTACTGGCTCTATGTATGTGTGCTCTGTTTCATTTGTATTTTCTTCTGCATTTGATGGATCATCTGGGGCTCTATCTATTGTTGCTACGTTTCTTATTTTGTCTCCGTTATTTAGGTCATTTACTGTTACTTTAAATTCTACGTCTTTGCTTTCTCCTGCTTCTAAGTCTACGTTTATTCCATTTGCTAAGTTTGTTGCATTTAGTTCCTCTTGAGCTTCATCATTTACCCTTATACTTCCATCTACAAATGTTGTGCCTTCTGGGATTTCATCTTTTACTACTACACTTATTGGTGCTGTTCCTGTTGTATTGTCTAAGTGTATTGTGTATGTTATTTCATCTCCCTCTTTTACTGTGTTTCCACTTGCTGGGTTTGATGTTTTATTGTATTGTAAGTTTGATTTGTTTACTGTTGTTTCTGTTTCGTTTGTTGGCTCGTCTGGGCTCTCTGGATTTTCTGGGTCTTTATTTATTGTTGCTACATTTCTTATTGTTTCTGTTAGTGCTTCTCCCTCTAGCTCATCTACTGTTACTTCAAAACTTAGCTCTACTATTCCTGATGTATCTTCATTTTCTCTTGCTGGTACATTTACTGTTATTCCGTTTGCTAGGTCTTCGTCTGTTTTTGTATCATCAGTAACTCCGTCTATTTTAATGCTTCCTTCTACAAAGGTAGTTCCCTCTGGAATGCTATCTTTTACTACTACATCTCCTGCTAAGTCTCCACTATTTTGTACTCTTATTGTATAAGTAATCTTCTCGCCCTCTACTACATAGCTTAATCCCATCTCTGTTGCTACTTCTTTTTCTGCATTTATTACTGGCTCTATGTATGTGTGCTCTGTTTCATTTGTATTTTCTTCTGGGTTTGTTGGGTCGTCTAGGTCTCTATCTATTGTTGCTATGTTTCTTATTTTGTCTCCGTTATTTAGGTCATTTACTGTTACTTTAAATTCTATGTCTTTGCTTTCTCCTGCTTCTAAATCTACGTTTATTCCATTTGCTAAGTTTGTTGCATTTAGTCCCTCTTGGGCTTCACTATTTACCCTTATACTTCCATCTACAAATGTTGTGCCTTCTGGGATTTCATCTTTTACTACTACACTTATTGGTGCTGTTCCTGTTGTATTGTCTAAGTGTATTGTGTATGTTATTTCATCTCCCTCTTTTACTGTGTTTCCACTTGCTGGGTTTGATGTTTTATTGTATTGTAAGTTTGATTTGTTTACTGTTGTTTCTGTTTCGTTTGTTGGCTCGTCTTCGCTTTCTGGATCGCCTGGGTCTTTATTTATTGTTGCTACATTTCTTATTGTTTCTGTTAATGTTTCTCCCTCTAACTCATTTACTGTTACTTCAAAACTTACTGTTACTTCTCCTGGGATTGTTTCTGTTGCTTCTTCTCCTTGGTTTGCTCCTCCTGTTGCTTCGCTTCTTGCTGGTACATTTACTGTTATTCCGTTTGCTAGGTCTTCGGCTGTTTTTGTATCATCAGTAACTCCGTCTATTTTAATGCTTCCTTCTACAAATGTGGTTCCATCTGGAATGTTATCTTTTACGACTACATCTCCTGCTAAGTCTCCACTATTTTGTACTCTTATTGTATATGTTATTTTTTCTCCTTCTACTACATAGCTTAATCCCATCTCTGTTGCTACTTCTTTTTCTGCATTTATTACTGGCTCTA
>CALUYR010000354.1 GCA_944325045.1 Candidatus Gastranaerophilales bacterium | reverse complement strand
AATGTAAAACAAAGAAAAAAGTTTATTATGAGTGATGTGCATAATAATATAGAGATTAATTTTTTCATAAAGCCCCTCTTTTCTAATTTTTATTATTCTAAAAGTTATATATTTACTTTTCTTTGAAAAATCTTTTTATAAAGCCAATCTAACACAATAGCTAGAATATAAGATATTGCAACTGTCAGAACCAGTAGTACAACAGTTAGTATTATAACACTTAAAAATCTTTGTGGAACAGGTAAATATTTCTGTAATAATTCCATTACTATTACATGTGTTAAGTATATCCAGATACTTTGTTTTGCTAGTCTATTTGTTATTGGTTCTAATTTTTGCATAATATTCCATTTATCATAATGTTCTTTAAATAATAGAAAAACAGCAATTGTTGGTAAAATAGGAAATATTGATGTGATAACGAAAAATTGATCATTTCTTACGTCACCAACCAAAAACAAATCCGCTATTGGTAAAATGATAATACTTAATATGGCACCAATATATATTAAGATTTTAACCTTTTTATTTACTGGATATTTATACAAATAATAACCTAAAAATAAATAATTAATACACATTGCTGTTCGAGAAAATGAAAGGCCTCCAAATAGATTGATATCTAATCTGTTGGTAATTCCACTGATAAATGATATGAAATTTCCAATAATAAAAATTAGTATAATTAAATTTCTTAATGCATTCTTGCTAATGTTTTTTATCATTATTTCTAGAAATGGTAATAATAAATAAATTTTTATAATTTCATACATAAACCAAAAATGATATCTAACACCACCAGATGAGGTCAGTAGCTGAAAAAAGTTTAAAATAGATAAATTCTCCCCCGCCTCTATGTTTTCATATATATAATATACAATAGAAAAAACAATTAAGGGGATTATTAGTTTTGGGAGTCTTTTTTTCAAATATATTTTATAACTCTTTTCAGGTGGCTTACTTAGCATGAATATTCCTGTTATCATAAAAAACATAGGAACAGCTATCCTAGTAAATGAATCGGCAAATGATAAAAGAAAATAATATACCATATTGCCAATTCCTAAATATAAATCACGATAAACCGCTAAAATGTGAATCAGTACTACCAAAATAATTGATATTGCTTTTAAACTGTCGCAATACTTTACTCTTCCTTTTATCATTTTCCTCATCTCAACTTCCTAACTTGCTGCTTTATTAGTCATAGCTTTTTGCTTCAATACTTTTAATATTAAAATATTCTGCAATATGGGTATTTGGCCATAAGGTCTTATCTTCAAACAAATCCGATAACCCAAAGGTTGGATTATGCTTGTCTACTGTTGAAAAAGCATCTACTATGATTTCATCATTTCCTTTTTCCTTTTGTTTAGCTATGTAATTTTCTCTATATTCCCAAGTGTTTCTTAAGTTATTTATATCTATAGCACTTCCTAAATATTGCCCAATATAAATAAAGGATAATATTATTATGGCATCTACTATGATATATTTATAAATTCTATTAAATTTAGGAGTTTCATATAATAAATCAAAAGTGGCGATAATTAAAAATATTATTACTCCAAACCATGCTCTTTCTGGAAATTGTGGTGATAATAACATCGAATAAATACAGAAGAAAGCACCCAATGAATATATCCAAACTTGTTTATGTATTTTTTTCTTATAAAATATATAAATACTAATTAAGATTACTAATAATATAAATAAAGGTAATAAATAATTAGTCATAGTAATTGTATACTCCACTGCTCTTTTAATAAGTTTTACAAGAATAAATGTATTATCATGAATAGAATCCGCACGAGCAAAATTTCCTGGTGCTAATATTAAAATTAAGAACCCTGCAATATTTCCTAATAGTCCACTCCATTTATATTTTGGTATTTTTTTCTTTTTGTTGTCTAACTTTGTAGTAATTAAAAATCCAAGAGTTACTATAATTAGTCCAAAAGAAGTATTCTCGTTCGTCCAACCTGCAATTATACCAAACAGAAATAGACCAACAATTCTAAAAATAGAATCTTTTTTATTATCTTTTCTATAAATCCATAAAAACCATAGTATTAAAACTGTTGTCCATAAATAATTACATGATCCTATCAACCATAAGCATGTCTGCCCAAAAACGGGTAAAATAAACCATAAAGCTAAATGAATTAATATTAAATATATAGGTTTTTTTTCTCTATTTCTTATAATATGTAAATATATTAAATATATCAAAGCAATATAGATGATGGGATTTATAATGCTAAATACTATTTTAGGAAACAATAAAAATAGTTGAGCAATTGCATGGGCAATTGTTCTTCCTCCCCAATTAAAGTAATGCCACCATTGATAGTTAATCACATCCATAAAACTATTAATTTTTGTATTATCTAAGTTTAAAGAATATGAATAATCGTCAGCTATTAAAGGAGTTAGTAAATTTAATACTAGCATCATAATAAATATACTGCCTAAAATGATAATGGTTTGTTGTTTTTTTGATAGTTTTATATTCTTTATTTTTTCGATCATTTTAATTTCCTCCATCAATTTTCTTTTTCTTTCTATATATATTACAATATAGTTTTGTAAGGATTTTACTTTTTTCTATTGTTCTACGTAGGATTCCTCTATTGTTGTAATATTTGTTATCTTTATAGTCTGGTATGTTTGCTTTCATATATTGAAAAGCTCTATC
>CALUYR010000353.1 GCA_944325045.1 Candidatus Gastranaerophilales bacterium | reverse complement strand
ATCATCGAAGAGGGGCTGGTCGACAAGGAATTCGTTCACGAGTGGTGCCACGGCTTTGACGAGCTTGCTGCACACGTTCAGCCCTACACGCCCGCATTCGCCGCGCAGGAATGCGGTGTTCCCGAAGAGGACATCGTGCGTGCCGCGCGCCTGTTCGGCAAAGCGCAGGCGGCTGCATTGGTATCGGGTCGCGGCATCGACCAGGTGGGCGTGAACGTTGCGCCCACGCATCGTGCGATTTGCTGCTTGCGCGCCATCACTGGCAACGTCGACAAACAGGGTGCGTGCGTGTTGGCCGAGGCGAGCGATTTCGTTTCCGAAGTCGACATGGAAATGACCGACCGCCTTGCGCCCGAGCATCGTGCGCGCTGCCTCAACACGCAGGTCACGCCGCTGCAATGCTACGACGGCTATGCGAAGGCGCGCCAGCTCACCGAGAAGCTGGGTCGCCGTCTGCCCGAGCGCTACCTCACTTCTGCGGCGCCCGACTTGGTGCTGCGCGCGATGGAGACGGGGGAGCCGTACCCGGTTCGCGCGCTCATCGTGAACGCAACGAACCCGCTTCTGACGTACGCCGACACGCACCGCGTGTTCAAGGCGCTCATGGGGTTGGATTTGCTGGTGGTGCTCGATTACTACATGACGCCCACGGCAAGCATCGCCGATTACGTCCTGCCCATCGCCGGTGCCATCGAGCGTCCCATCTTCCAGGTGCATGGCGGCGTGGCGAACAACGGCTATGGCGGCCCTGCGGCGGTCGAGCCGTATTACGAGCGCCGCACCGACTACGACGTGTTCCGCGGGCTGGGCCTGCGCCTGGGGCAAGCGGACGCTTGGCCGCAGGAAACGCTTGCCGAGGCGTTCGCCGCTCAGCTGGCCCCCACCGGGCTTGACTGGGAGGGCTACTGCATGCTGGGGCTGTACTACCAGCCGCCTGCCTACCAGAAGCATTTGATTCCCGGTGCGGATGGCAAGCCGCAGGGCTTCGCCACGACCACGGGCAAGGTGGAGCTCGCCAGCGAATTTTTGCCGCAGGTAGGGGGGGTGCGCTTGCCCGAGCCGGGTGGGCACCTCTCCCTTTGCTCGCCGGAGCTGATCGCGCGCGTGGAGGCCGAAGGCGGCGCTCATTTGCGCATGATCACCGGATCGCGCAAGCAGCCCTACAACGCGTCGATGTATTTCAACAACCCTGAGTTCCGCGCGAAATCGCCGTACCCGGTCGCTGAAGTGAGCGAGGCCACGGCTCAGCGCCTGGGGCTTGAGCCCGGCTGCACCGTCGAGTTGTCCACCGACCAGGGAAGTGCGCGTTTCGTGTTGTCGGTTGCAACTATGCGCGATGATCTGATAAACGTAGATTACGGCTGGTGGCATCCGGAATGGGCGCCTGGCGCGCCTGAGTTCGGCGGCATGTGGGAAAGCAACGTGAACTGTCTGACCACCTGCGCTTTGGCCGAGCCCATGATAGGCACGTGGAGCTACAACGACATCGACTGCATGGTGAAACGAGTCGATGAGCCGATAAGCTGGCAAAAGGAAAACAGCGCGGACCGCAGCTAGCGGCTCGCGGAGGGGCGCGCGGCACCACGGGGTGCATTGCGCGTATCAGGACGAGGAGGATCGTGTACATGGCAGAGAAGAAGCAGGCGCTTTTGCTGTTCAGCAAGCCGCCGGTTGCGGGCAGAGTAAAGACGCGCCTGACGGTTGAGCATGGCGGGTTCATGACGGCCGAGGAGGCGGCGGACTTCTACAAGACCTGCCTCTACGACGTCACCGAGCTGTGCATGCACTCGCTGATCGAGATGCAGTGGGCGAATGACGCCGCAGTGGAAGCGGATCCTTCCGCCGACAAGATCACCTACGATTTCTTCGTGTCGACGCCTGCTGCCGATCTGGACATCATGAAGGCCACCTACGACGAGATCGGCCCGTGGCCCATGGAGATCCACTACCTCACCGACAAGGGCGCCACGTTCGATGACCACTTCGATTACGCGTTCAAGCAGATCTTCGATTTGGGCTACGAACACATCGTGTCGGTGGGTGGCGACATCCCCACGCTGCCGAAGTCGCATCTGAAGCAGGCGTTCCAGTGGCTGGATTACTTCCAGAGCATCGGCAAGCCTGGCTTCGTGCAGGCGCCGTGCCAGGAGTGCGGCACGTCGCTGGTGGGCTTCAGCTACAACACGCCCATCGATCACCAGGGCATTTACTACAATCTGGACGGTCGTCCGGCGCTCGACGGCTACGTCGAGAAGCTGAAGGCCGCCAACATCCCGTCCGCGTACTTCTCGCCGGTGGCCGACATCGACGAGCGCACCGACTTGGCGCACGCCATCTCCTGCATGCGCGCCATTGCCGAGGCGGGCAAGTACCAAAACGACGTGTTCATTCCCAAGCGCGTGCTCGCGTGGGTCGATTGGTACGGCATCACCGTGTCCACCCCGCCCAACGAAGAGCATGACCCCCGCCAGTACCTCGACGAAGAAGAGTAATGGGAAAAGGGACAGTCACTTTTTCTCATTTTAGAAAGGTTTCTGCATGAACGATTCCGTGAAGGTGGCGCACGTTGCCCAAGAGGGCAGCGTGCCGCGCGTTGCCGGCCACCGGCATCTGCACAACACGATCGGTCTGTGCCCGGAGTGCCTGCGCGAGCTGAAGGCCGATGTGTACGCCGACGACGAGGGGACCGTGTGGATGGAGCGCACGTGCCCCGACCATGGTCCTCTCACCACGCGCGTGTGGCCCGACGCCGATCATTACGAGTGGCTTCTGTCCGAAGCGTTCCCCAAGACAAAGCCGCAAAACACCATCCCCGCCAGCGCGCCGTGCCCCTTCGGCTGCGGCACCTGCTCGCGCCACGAGCGTCGTGGCACGCTGCTGGAGATCGAAGTGACCAAGAGCTGCAACCTGCATTGCCCGGTGTGCTTCATGAGCTCCGAGAACGGCGACGACGATCCCACCATGGATGAGATCGACGCCATGTACGACGTCATCGCCAACGCGGTGGGCACCGACGGCGCGGTGCAGATCACTGGCGGCGAGCCCACGTGTCGCAAGGACCTGCCCGAGATCATCCGCATGGGCCGCCGCAAGGG
>CALUYR010000352.1 GCA_944325045.1 Candidatus Gastranaerophilales bacterium | reverse complement strand
AAAGGAGCAAACACTATGACAAAATTTAATTTAACAATAGGACTAAACGACAAAGACACAAAGACACAACTATATGACGACATAACCGCATATAAAATAGTAGAAAACATTTTAAAACAATACCTTGATGGATACACTATTTTAAAAGCATTTGGTGGTTATAAACACGATGACGGCACATTTACACAAGAAAATTCACTTCGTGTTGAGTTACTATTCACAACCGCTTTACAAGTAAAAATCATTTGCGACAAAATCAAACAAGCACTTAATCAAGAGAGCATAGTAGTCGAAACGATAGAAACTAACTCTCAATTATGGTAAAAGAAATCAACCAAATTATAGACTATTTAACTAAACAAAAAATTATATCTATATTAAAAAATAAAGGAGTAAAAAATGAGAGTTCAAATAAGTAAAACATTAACAAATTGGTTAAACAAAAAATTTAAACAACATAACATACCATATAAAGCAGTCTATACAACTATGACCAGACGCGACTATGATATTTTAGTAGGCGACACAAGTATGGACACATTAGAATATGACTATGACTTTTTTACACAAAAATATAAAACAATTAAAATCTTATATCCTGACGACTACTATGCTTGCCCGCAATATCTTACAACTAGACAACTTATACATTTAGCACAAAACATTAATAGGAGTGAAGAAAAATTTTTTAATAACATTAGACAAGAAATTGAAATTTAAAAAAGGACTATTAACTCCAAACGGAGTATATAATAGTAAGAGATAAGACTTGACCGCACGGCAAGCACTCTTAAAAAGGAGCAAAAAATGAAAAGTAAAACAAAAGACGGACAAAAACTAGAAAAACAAATCACAAAAGGACTTGACGGGTTTTCTTTAATGTTTGCAAACGCAATAAAATTTGACGAGTTAGCAAAAGATATAAAAGACGGAAAATTAAAAGATTTTTAAAAAAGGGAAGAAAATAAATATGAAACAATACCGCATATATCAAACATATTTTGACACATACAATATAGAAATAGAAGATAAAACTGACAACATAACACTCACAATAAACGACTTGGACTATGACACTATTGAGCAAATAGTAGATTTTTTAGAAAAAAATAATTATTGTTATGTAGAAGATTAAAAGGAGAAAAACATTATGATAGAATACACAAACACAATAGACACATTTGACGAGCTATACAACTTATGTTGGAGTGGAGCATTACAAAGACTTGACGAGATACGCGACTTAAATTTAGAAGAGGAGTTTATGGAGTATTTAAGCGACATGCTCTCATATTCAAAAGACTTGACACTCACTGACATAAACGACTTTATTTGGTTTGAAGTAGACGAGTGGATTGAAGAGCATAAAGGGGGAGAAGAAAATGACTAAAAAAGAAATTAAAGATTTTATCAATAATTATGCTAAAACACATAACATATCAAAGAAAAAATACTCACTATTTCCGCTATACTTACATTTGGACGGCTTTTCTCACTCAATCGGTTTTACTAACCACGCACCAAAGAAAGATACACTAACCACTAATTATAATAGTGTGGGTTATTCTAACTATATGAGCGACTATGAAGAAAGATGCTGGGGTTATATCAACACATATCAAGAAGAGATAGCAACCGCTATTTTATCAAAGATACCGCACTTAATATATCAAAATAACGCAAAGGAGATTTTATTTTAATGAAAACAATATATAAAGACGACACTTTAATGATTAAAATAGCGGACGGACAAAATTGCATTTATTACAAAGGCTTGCGTTGTAATTTAGGCGACTTGTTTATACCCGAACAACTAACGGCACTAGCACCACTATTTAAAATTATTATTGAAAGATATTTAGATTTAGGGCAACATATAGGTTACTTAAAAGGACAAAGCGACTTACAAAACAATATTAAAAAATTATTAAATATAGGGGGTTAAAATGACAAATAGAGAAAAGGTTATATATTTTGTTACAACAACTAATATGAAAACAAGTTATGAAATTATAGATTTTTGTGATAAAAATGATATTGGTTATGTTTGTGTTGAAGATATACGAGCATTATTTGATTATTATGATGAAGATAACTATAAATCTTTTTCAAGTAATATTATTGATGTTATTTGTAAAGATGGCACTTTAATAAAGATTTTAGATTAAAAAGGAGATTTAAAATGTTAAAGAAAATAGGTAAATATAATGTAAAATCAATAGATAAATTTTTCTATGATGGCTGTCATAAAATCTATATTATAGAAGATTTTAATGATATTGAAGATATGATAAATAATTGCGAGTGGAGTATGGACGACTTACACTCTATTGACGAGTTAGAAGAAACTATTTTAAATTCTTGTCCGCTAGTATTTATCAATAATGTAAAACTGACAAAACAATATTTAACACAAGAGCAAAACACAATTACACTTACTTATGACGACCACAAAACAAAAATAAATATAAGGAGATAAAAATTATGAACGAAAAATACGAAGAAATTAAGAATGATTTTATTAAACTTTGTCGAGAAAAAGATATACCATACACTGACGAACTTATTTATATTATTTATAGCACATATCCTATTTATATAATAGATAAAAAATACGGAACAATAGATGAGTGTAAACAAGAATTAAAAGAAGATTATAACACACTTTGGGACTTGCAACCAACTATTGAAGAAGATGAAGAAAAGGCATTTGCTATTCAACACGCACGAGATATTTATGATGTATTATTAGGGAGATAAAGATATGAAACAAAAATATTATTTAGAACTAACTGACAAGACAACTGGCGACTATATTTTTCAATCGAGATTTTTTAACAAACCACAAGCATTAGATAAGTGGTTAGCAAAAAACATAGATTTTATTGATTTTAAGCAATGTGGTTGTTATGTTATGCTGGGAGAATATAAAGATGATTGCTGGGTTTTTGAAAAAGTATATTCATATATAGATAAAGAAATATTCTTAAATTTAAAGGAGAAATATAAGTATGAATATTAAAAAGTATGACGATTATGTTGTATTCTTATTAGGAATGGAAGATTTTAATATTAGCAAACACATACGAGAAATAGCAAACGAATGGGGTAGTGATAGTGTTTACGATGATTGTATTTATATT
>CALUYR010000351.1 GCA_944325045.1 Candidatus Gastranaerophilales bacterium | reverse complement strand
TTCAATATAACATTGGATTATATAAAAGAACTTTGGAATAAACAAAATGGTATATGTGCCCTATCTGATAGTCCTATGACATATTCATTAAAAGAAGGAAGAATTCCTACTAATATAAGTATAGATAAAATAGATAGAACAAAAGGATATACTATAGGTAATATACAAGTAGTATGTATGGCTTGCAATCAGATAAAGTCTGATTTAACAGAAGAAGAAATGTATAACTTTTGTAAGAAAATTGTTGAAATATATGAGAATAAGAATAATAAGAATACCAGACCAATATAAATACGGGGGGAAAATAAACGCTAGTAAGTGGAAACATGCTAATGGAGGAACTTTAAGTAATTTCAGGAGTAGAGTTGCTCAGGAATGGGCTGATAATTATTTTTATCCCTCTTATGAAAATCTATACCCAACTGAGTTAGCAGACTCTATTATGTCTAACACTTCTGGGTATGTAAATAATAGAATCCTTAATAATTATAGAACTGCTGTTAAAAACAGCCAAAGCTATTTAGATTTAAGAAATAAAGGAGTCTATGGTATCACTAAAGATAATGCTCCTTACTTTGAAGGGTTTAATGCTGATAGAGCTAGAGAGTTAGGGCAATATGCTGATGAGTTGGGATTATCTGATGCTCAAAAGGCTGTATTAATAGATACAGCTTATAGGGAAAGTAAGATAAACCCAAATAGTTCAAGGAAAGTACCAGGGAAGTATAAAGGTAAGAAGTATCTTACTACTGTACATGGTATGTACCAATTTACAGATTCAAATCACCCTAAGTATCCTTCTGACACTTTAACTAGGTATAGAAAATGGTTAAAGGAAAAGGGTAAAGAGGATAGCATGAAAACTCAGACTGAGTGGTTCTTAAATCATTATGCTCCTGAAAGAAGAGATTATTCTACTTGGACTAATCCTAATTCCACTATAGAAGAGTTGTCAGATTATATGATTGAAGATGTAGAGTCTCCTCTTAATATTGATGAAGAATTTTTAAATAAGCATAGAAATGCAGCTAAAGCTATTTTTAATAGGAGAGCACTAGGAGGTTCTATAAACACTCATGGAGGAGTATTCGATAATGGTGTCACCATTATAGGTAATGGTGGAACTCATGAGGAGAATCCATTAGAAGGTGTACAGATGGGGGTAGATGAACAAGGAATACCCAACTTAGTCGAAGAAGGAGAAGTAATATTCAATGATTATGTATTTAGTAAAAGAATTAAAGCTCCTAAAGATATGAAGAAGCAATATAAATTTAAAGGGAATACCTTTGCTGATGTAGCTAAGAATATACAAAAAGAAAGTGAAGAAAGACCTAATGACCCTATAAGTCAAGCAGGACTTGAAGCTAATATGGCTAGATTAGCTATGTCTCAGGAAGTAGAAAGAAATAAGAGTAAGGGAAATAATAAGAGAAGAAATAAAAATAGGTTTGACTGGGGAGGTGATATATCTTCCCTATTAAGATACGCTCCAATAGTTGGTCAAGGAATAACTACTCTTACTGATATTATAGGTTCTTCTAATGATAATGATTATTCAAACATTGATCTAATTGGAAATGTGGCAAACAATTTAAGTACTGTAAGTTATAGTCCTATAGGTAATTATTTGACATATAAACCATTTGACAGAAATTACTATATTAATAAATTAAATGCTCAATCTGGAGCAACAAGAAGAGCTATAGAAAATATGTCAGGAGGTAATAGAGCTACCAAGATAGCTGGATTATTAGCTGCTGATTATAATGCTCAAGGAAGATTAGGAGATTTAGCAAGACAGGCTGAGGAGTATAACTTAGCTCAAAGACAAAGAGTAGAGGACTTTAATAGAGCTACTAATATGTTTAATTCTCAATCTGCAATGAGAGCAGCCCAAATAAATAAACAGAATGATGAGCTAAGATTAAAAGCAGCTATTACTGAGGCTCAATTAAGAGATAAGATTGATAGCGAACTTTCAGCTGCCAGGTCTTCAAATTTAACCAATTTTTGGAACAATTTAGGAGAGTTGGGAAGAGAATCTTATACAATGAACATGCTAAATTCTAATCCAGCACTTTTATATTCTTTAAGTGGTTTAGGAGATGTAACTTATAAGAGGAAGAAAAAATCTAAAGGAGGGTTTTTAACTATTAAAAAGAAATAAGATGGCTAGATATTTAATAAATAATGCAAAATTTAGACCCTTCTCTTACCAAGAATTGCTTCAACCTATTATTATGGCAGATACTGCTCATAAAGAATTGGAGGAGGCTTATAGTGAATTAGGGACTAAAGCTGATGTATGGGATAAATTAGCAGGGGAACAACCTGACTCTAAAGTTTCTACCTTATATAGAAACTATGCTAATGATTTGAGAAATAAAGCTAATCAACTAGATAAAGAAGGATTGACACCATCTAGTAGACAAGGATTATCAGAGATGAAAAGTAGATACAGCACTGATATTATTCCTATAGAACAAGCTTATAATGCAAGAGCTGCTGAAGTTGCTGAACAATTAGCTGGTAAAGCTAAAGGTATAGTATATGAAGGAGATGCTTCTTTATCTAGCTTGGATAGATATTTATATAATCCTCAGATTAGATATGGAATGGCTGATTCACAAGAGGGTTATAAGAGAGTATATAATTCTGCTAAAGCATTACAGGACCAATTAAGAAATTATGGTAATGGTAAAAGATTAGATTATTATACAAAGACATGGCTACAGGAACATGGTTATAAACAAGATGAAGCTAATCAAGCTATAAAAGATATACAAGAGGCTTTAATGTCAGGAGATAATATAAGAGGTAATAACATATTATCAGATATATTAGCTCAAGAAATGAATACTTCAGGTGTAGCAAATTGGAGTAATAATGCTGCTAGGGTTGATTATTTTAATAGGATTTCACCAGCTATATATGCTGCTGTAGGTGAGACTAAAGTATCTCCATATGAGGATTATGGTAGAAGATTGACAGATAGGATAGCTGCTGAAAATCCTAATCCTACATCTAATAAATATAGAGTTAATCCTATACCTCTAAGGTCTGCTAAAGAAATAGATAGTAAAAATAAAGAAGTGCAAAGCTTTATTGATAAAGGACTTTTAATAAGGAATCCTGATGGAGGGATTT
>CALUYR010000350.1 GCA_944325045.1 Candidatus Gastranaerophilales bacterium | reverse complement strand
AAAATCATTTTCAAAACTCTGCACTAGCTTTTCAAGATCTACGTTCCCGTCATCGTATACTTTGCATACGATATAATCAGAGTACTTACATTCTTCAATTTGCTTGGGCTCCTCCGGTAATTGTAAGTATATTATAAATTCGCTGTTATCCCCATCATAGTAAATACTATACTCTTTAATTTTCCTTATAAATTCCAGTTTCATTTTTCTTCCTCTTTCTCTCTTTCCTTATATTGATTCACCTAATCCCATGGCAATAATTACCAAAAGGGCGGCGAATATCATTAACATATTTTTTATTTTTTCTTTTTTCATTTTTTTTATTCCTCTTCATTTTCTTCGCTGTATTCTTCATCGTAATGACAGCCATTTTTTTCTTCCCATAATTTAATAAATTCTTGAGTATTTTCTGAAAGATATTGAACAGGGACACGATTTAACGATTCAATAATTTCTTTAATGTCGTATTGGTCATAATCAATATAAGAAGTTGATTCTAAATTTCCATATACATTAAAACGGATGTATGTATCCTGCCAATGTCGGATTTTTCCAAAGTAAGCGGCTCTAGCCGCTTCTTCAGCATTGGAGAAATATAAATCAAAAAATTCTTTGTTCCAATAAAACCAGAGTAAATCTTCTAGTTCGCCATTATATCCGTTAATGGCATATACAAGATCCAAAATTTCTGTACTTGTCCTAGTTTCTAAATATTCTTTTAATTCTTTTTCAAATTTTGTATTTAACATTTTCTTTATCTCCATTTTGGTTTTTTAAGTTCCTATTGACAATATTATAATATCATACATTATATATATTGTCAATAGGTTTTTTCATTTTATTTTGCCGTTTTTTATTCTTTAAATCCGTTCGGCACTATTTCCCCTAAACAGTCGCCATCGAGATAAATTGTAAAATTGTAAATATATTACAAATTAAATGCTTCTTTTATTTTATCGTCATTCAACAATTTTTTAAAATTGTTAATATCTTCATAATTTTCTTTATTAAATTTTCTTTCACTAATTTGCAATATCTCATCATTAATATCCATATATAAACGAAAAATAGTTTTGTTTTCTGTATAATCTAAAGTGACACATATATTAGCTTTTATATCCCATGCTTCATTGCCTGCAATAGTTTCATCAATATATTCATTCCAATATGTAATTTGATTTTTCTTGAAATTTTCAATATATTTATATGTCACTATTCTATCCCATGTATCCGTAATCACGGCAGAAAAAACATCTCCATCCCCGTTATGTCCGCCATTTGTATATATAATTTCCATGTTTTTCCAGTCCTCTTCATTCCAGTTTCTGGAATCATTTTTCAACGGGAGATAATTTGCTGTCCATTGATCATAATTATAGATCATATCACAGGCAATCCGGTCTATCAATTTACTTTCTGGATCTAACTTTTGAACAAACTTGCAAATATCTCTGTCGAATAAATAAAATTTTGAAGTTCTCCCGATGTATTCTACATACTCCAACAAGTTTGATTCCTCTGTTAAAAAATCAAAATTCATTTTACAAAATTCATCAAAGTAACTGTCTAGACTTCGTTCAAAGTATGAAGGATAATGCGTCTCATATGCTGCGAAAGATACATCATGCAGCTTCAGATCCATGCTTTCAAATGCTCCGGTATTTTCCAGAATCATTTTTTTCAATTCGTTTGTAAATTTTTCCCATTCCTTTTTAATTTCCATCTTTTTCTCCTTTCAGGTTCTATCTTTAACTTACCTAAATTATATCACAGGTTTTTTAACCTGTCAACTATTTTTTTTATTTTTCGTGCCGATTTATTTGATCCCCTTCCAGATAGTAGCCTGTCTCGTTCTCATAATTCACTTTGACACCGTTTTTCGTAACATCGGCACTAATCGGATCCTGATACGTTTTTACAGTTTTTACAATTGTCTTGGCTTGCGCTTTTCCCTCCGCATATCCATTGTTGTATCCTGTTTGTTCCGCTTCAAATACAGCTTTTTTCTGCTTCTTTTTTAATTCCTTAAGCGTATCCTGATATGCTTTCTTATCCTTTTGCCTTGCTTCTTTTACAAATTGTAATTCAGATCGCAACGTTTCAAGATCTGACTTATACTCTGCTTTCAGTTTGTCAAACTGATATAGCCCAAGTAAGACTATAAATCCTAAAACTATAAGCAAAGTTACAATAACAATATTCTTTTTCATTTTTCTTCCTCCTATATTTTTAAAATGTACCGCCATGAAAATCTAAAGCACGTTTTACAGCAATGAGATCCTCGATCTCATATTCATAAGAAGTAAAATCTTCTACGTTTGTACAAGCATTTGCTTCTTTTTTCCATGAAGCGATCTCATTATCGAGATCTGCCTCACGGTTGAAATATTTGTTATACAATTCTACAAATTTTGTATCCATTTTTTTCCTTCCTTTCTATTTTGTTTTTCTGTCTTCAACTTGTCTTTATTATATCATTATATAATATCAATGTCAATAACTTTTTTTAATTTTTTATAAAAAAATAATCTGGTTCCATTTCCGAATCTTATTACCATTATTTTCTAGTCTTGTAATAACTAGGAAGCTGTATATTCAGTTTTAAGCGACTTTTATAGACTTTTGGTACTAAGTATCCATTAAATAAAAAAATGGCTTAAATCGTAATATACAGCGTTTTGAGACTATTAATAAAAAAATGGCTGCGCCACACCATGATTTTTATGCCATATCGGGACAGTTTTTCTTTTTAAATAAAAAAATCCCGCTTTTAACGGGATTCTAGATCAATTTTTTTCATATTGCAGATCAATACATTAAGCTGATCGGCGTGCTTATTATATTCTAGTTGAATCTTTTTACCTTTTTTCAGCAATGGAATTGTTTGTTTGAGAACATCTTCTATTGCCTTATTTGTTTCTGATAACGTGTGTTCTGATCTTGCCATATGCTTCACCTTCCTTTTGTTGGCCTGATAACTCTTTTTCTTTTGTGTAAATACAATATTTGCAATTTGTGTTGCT
>CALUYR010000349.1 GCA_944325045.1 Candidatus Gastranaerophilales bacterium | reverse complement strand
CTCTTTACGAAATGGATCACCTTCTGTTTTCCCGCGTTTTTTTGTACAACGTGTAACTTCATTAATGATGTATTCATCTCCATCAGAGATGCATCTTAACCAAATCTGAGATTTTCCATTTGAATATTTAAGAATATTCAATTCATCATCTTCGTCTTCGATCTGTGTATACTGATGTGATGACATAATATCATTAATATCATCTAATGATAATACATCATTCTGTACTTCTTCTCTAATTGTATCAATCACTTTCATCATAATACCTCCAAATAAACGATGATTTCATACTCTCCCACAAATTCCTTTTTCTTTTTCCTGTACTGAACAATACAGGGAAGCTCTGGGTTTACTTTTGAATCTGGAATTATTATGCATAATTGATTGTCATGAGGTCTTATAATTCCATTACCAGAAAACCAACGTCTATTAGGGATTTCTATACACGCATTTACAACACTCATTTTATCCCGCCTTTCTCATTACACCGATAGGTTATTCATATATTTTATATTTTCCCTATTTTGTAATCGGTATAATAGCATCATCCCCGTAATTTCCTGTGACAATTTTGAAACCCAGATATTCTTTTATATTGTCATCCCATGTATCCGTATAATTCTCATTCGAAACCAAAGAATTTTGTATCCTGGCTTTCGCCTGTTCAAGATTATCAGCGAAAATGATTCTACAATCTCCAGTTATTTCTTTCTCAGCATAGGTACCATAGTGATGAATTTTATTTAATTGCGCAAAATAAACTTTCATTTTTTTAATTTTTTCCTCCTTTTCCCCTGGGATTTAATATCTCTTATTAAATACTTACACATCTCTGTTTCCCACATTTTCTACAGATCAATAAATATATTTTTCTCATTCCTCCATCAGTTAAGCGGAGGTATTTCCACTCGTAGTCATGATAACAGAATATTCGTTTTAAAAAATTCATAATCAATCCCCTTTTTTACTATTTTTTCGCATATAAAAAAGACACCAGATTTTTCCAGCGTCCCTTTTTATTTCATTTTATATTTTTTTCTTAATTTCCACCACCCTTCTACTTCCGGAGCAACCTTCCAATGAGCACAACTTATTCCATCACACTCACCAAAAGAAATAATCCTTTCTTTCATTATCTATTCTTCTGTATAAGAAATTATTAATGTGGTGCCATCAAATTCCCACCAGTAATTTTTTGAATTATATTTGTCGCAATTCAGGAATTCTTCTTTTTCAACATCTGTCAATACAATGCTGACAGTTACCGGTTCAGTCCCCATTGCACCTGTTTTCATCATTTCTCTTTCAACTGCTTTATCAATTTTTTCCATTTATTAACTTCCTCCTTTATTTTTCTCCCATTATTTACAATGCTTCCCTCTCCACCTTTTAATTTTCAGCGCATTCTTTGACAAATTCTCCCCATACACAGGCCGCACTCTTGGTAAATACGCCTGCACTGTTTTTACGCTAATTTCCATTTGATTAGCGATCTGAAAAGGAGTCAATCCTTTTCCGTGATACTCAATAATCAACGCATGGGTTTGGTTAATTATAACGCCGCTAGTAGAAAGCGATTTTACGATTCTATTCCAGCTGCACCTTATTCTTTTGGATACAGCTTTAATAGAACCTAGCTCGTCATATAGTTCTTTGATTTCTTCGTCAATCATTTCTTTACTCCAAATATTCTTTTATTTTTTCCGCATATGAGGCAATATCTTTTTTCATCATTCATTTGTTTCAACTCTAATATTAACACGACCAGGAGCTATATTTCCTGCCTCTATTCCCATATGATTTAATTTTTCTTCGAGATCAATGGCTACTGTTGCGTCAACTCTTACTTGAACACATGTATATACCTTGGCATATTTTCCATAAATCGCACCCTTAACATCCTCAAACCTTCCAGAGATATCATCATCTGTGATATTGTATTCTTCCCGGATTAATTTCAATTCCTCAATAGTAATTGCTCTTCCGAGTTTAATATCAAACCCATCTCTAGGAATACACGGTATAAATGGATATTCATAATTCTTTATCTTTTGTGTATTTTTATCTTTTGAATAAAATTTAAGTGGACGCATTATTTTAACTGCATCTTCACCGCTATTATAGTTTCTTCCCATCGGAAGTAAGAAGGCGTTGCCCTCTATTAACAAAACATATCCTGTCGGGAAATGCGGATCATGCCAAGCAGAGTCAATGATCAATTTTCCATCTTCGTCATATTTAAACTCTATTGGCACGATTAGATCTTCTGGATTACAATTTAATGCACCGCATAATTTCTGCATTGTACTCTGTCTGATGGTGTCAATATTTCTTGTCCCGTTTTCCAATTGTGAAATATAGGTTTTACTGGTCCCCATAGCCTCTGCCAACTGCTCCTGGGTAAGTCCTGCCTGAGTTCTAATTTCTTTTAAGTTATTTTTCATAATCGCCTACCTCCAAAAAAGTTATCTAATAGCCACCTTTGTTATCTATATAATAGCATTTATAGATAACTTTGTCAACATTTAGATAACTTTTTTTAAGCAACATCACTTTTTTTACTCCATCTCTTCCCGTGCTGTCTGCCGTACACCCATTTCCACTCGTCTTCCGGTAGTACACAAACTCCTCTATTGTCCTTTATAATAACCATGTTGACCATCTCACCAGCAATTTTAGATGG
>CALUYR010000348.1 GCA_944325045.1 Candidatus Gastranaerophilales bacterium | reverse complement strand
ACTTATTAAGACAGGTGCATTTATTCCAACTGGCTTTATATGCTCGTAACATTCTTTGATATGTTCTTGTAAATGCGGATTTAGCCTTATAGTTCTTACTTTACCAGTTTTTTTCTCAATTACCGTAAATTCATCAGTATTTAATATCTGTTTCCACCTTAGAGATAGAATATCAGATATTCTCAATCCTGTGAAACAACCTAAAGCTATAAGGAGCGAGATTTTATAATTCCCGTCTTTGACTAACTTTCTTATGAGGTTCATTGCATCAGACCATATAAGGTAGTCCGCCGTTGTGCTTGAATATTTGAGTGACATAATGTTCTGTTTTATAAGTAAATGAATAAAAGTGAATATTAATTCTGAGTTGGATTTACTAACTTATTGATTTATAACGAAACATTCACTAATAGTAGAAGTGAATATGATAAGGACACACAACTTGAAAATTGAGTGCCCTTCACCTTATTATAATAGCCCCTCGTCAGCGAAGCTGTAATATCCTGCATCTGAAATGATGAGGTGGTCTAAAACTTTTATCCTCATAAGTTGGGCTGCATCCTTGACCTGCTTAGTAATTTCCATATCCTGTTTGCTTGGTTTCAGATTACCGCTTGGATGGTTATGTGCAAGAATGATGGCTACTGAATTAGTAAGTAACGCTGTTTGTAGAATTACTCTGACATCAGCACAGGTTTCAGTGATTCCTCCTTCTGAAATTAGAGTATATCCTAAAATTTGATTGGCTTGATTCAGGAACAAGACTTTGAAATATTCCTTGTAACAGATTGTACCCTCTCTATATGTAGACAGCAAATATCTGTAAACATCCTCAGAACAGGTTGCTTTATGCAAACTTTTGAATTTGGGCTTATAGGACAGCTCCACTTCACCTATAGTATAATCTATATTCATAATATGTGATATTTTACAAGTTGGAAAAAATAAAGAAAGGACAACTAAGTAGCCGCCCTTTCCTCTATCAATCAACAATCCACTCAGCCCAAGAACCAAGCGTATTCACTATCTCCTAATTTCGCACGTTGGATGCCTTGTACAAACTCTGTACAGTTAAGATTCCTCTCTAAGAAGTTATCTATGTAACTTGACTTCACACTACCATTAAGCAAATTGAGCATTTGCCAACCTGTAATGCTGTCTCCTGTACTCTTGAAATTTACATCAGAAACGAATGCTCTGCAAGCCGCATTAATCTGACTGTCTCCTAATAATAAACGAGGTAAGCGTTTCTGTTGGTTGGGTGTAAGAGCTTGATATAACCTCATCCTGCCTATTATTTGACAGAACTCACTTGTGGAGATTGACATCTGCCCTAATGTCCTTAGTAGGTGCAAATCTTTAGATGGGTTGTAGGCATGGAACAGATTCAACGCAGCTGCATATAGTTCCTGTACGTTTAGGACTTCTATCTTATCCTGTAAGCCATCAGTTGTAAGCATTAAATTTGAGCACACACGATTACGAAATCCTATGAAAATTTTAAATTTCTCCACAGATTTCTTACTATATAGGTTAATCTCGTTATATGCCCTTACTCCACCAATGGATAAAGCCAGACGATTACCATATTCATCATGTACAATGGATGGAATTTCAAAGCAAAAGCACATTCTCTGATAGAATAAAGTTTTCTCTTCATCTGTCAGTTCAGAAGCTTTCTTACCTAAAGCACTTGGGATTCTTCCATTAATGGGATGTGAAATTCTAATCTCTGGTATATCAAACTGTTCCCCATGAAAGTAATCTTTAGCTGCATCTACTACTACACCTATAAAGGACTGATGACTGATTGTTTCTTCCATTGATGCAAAACTTGGAATGATGCAGTCTTGTTGTAGGTGCTGCAAGGTTACCTCCTGTGTATTGGCTTCAATGAAATGGTTCACTCTCTTGGGTGCGCTTGTTTCTTCCACAATAATAGCATCTTCTGCAAATTCACCCATGTTTAATGATTCTCTACGCTGCGCCATAGCTGGCATAATTACTAAATCTCTCATAATGTAATTGAATTAAATGATTATTGATTGAATGGATTTAATAGGAACAAGCCCAAAACAC
Source organism: Candidatus Gastranaerophilales bacterium (assembly GCA_944325045.1). Lineage (GTDB taxonomy): Bacteria > Cyanobacteriota > Vampirovibrionia > Gastranaerophilales > Gastranaerophilaceae > UBA1221. The sequence continues at coordinate 1,186 of CALUYR010000348.1, read as the reverse complement.
AAGTGAATTTCTTCGCTTGCATCTTAGGCTGTCCTATGTCTTTCCCTAAAGATTCTTTCAAAGGAAGTTAAGAGTAATAGTAAAATGTTAATTGGCTATGGTAATAGTGCATCGTGCCCGTTCTTGAATTAATAAGAATGCTTATTTCAGTCAGCTATCAGACTGCATCATTAAAGCATTCTTTTTTATTTTAGAGCTATGAGGGGGCGTTTATGTGGATAGAAGTGTCTCGTGTATAACTCTTTAGAATTAGAAACACTGCCAATGCTACGCTTATTGATGATTGCTTGGCTGATTCATAGGTATAAATCTGGAAGTTCCTCCTTGTCCTTTACCTCCTGTTTCCTACCTACCAATCCACTTGATAATGATTTCATAAGAGCGTGCATATCCTTAACTCCCTCAAAGTTATTCTCCTTGTACTTCTTATAAATCATGCACTCCCTTGAAATGGGATTTCCTCTGCTCTCGTTAAATGCTATCATGTGTTCAAAGTCAGCTTTCACTTCCTCCACATATTTATCTTTGGGCAAGTCTATAATAAGACCTTTAGCCTTTAATATGATTGTATCTTCAACTTCATCCAATAAGTCCATATCCCTTAGTTGCTCTATATAGTTGGAGATAGTACCATGTCCCATGTGAATTAGTTCTTTCAGTTTTCTAACAGATAAGGTAATAGTATGGCTGTGGGGAGCTGCTACACTGAACAATTTAAGGATGAATCCTCTTAGTTTTAAATCCAGAGTATTGTTATATGAATCGTAGAACTCTCTGTTGATTCTTCTGTAATGCCCAAAGCTGACAGGAAAGAATATATAATCAGTCCAAGTCCTATCTTTCTTACCACTGTCTTTATTCTGTATGCAGACTTCTCCTGTGGCTCTTAACTTGTCATTGAATGATTGGGAACTCTTACCACCTTTATAGTTGGCAGGTTTATCTCCAACGTATAATGCAAGCTGGTCTATCGTGGTGTCAGTGGTCAGCGTATATTTGTCTGTTATTAATAGTAACACGTATGTCCTGTAAACATCAGCACAACCCAACTTCTGAATCAGATTGTTGCTCATTACTGTATATTCCTTGAATGGTAGCTTCATAAGGCAATCGCTCAATATGTTTGTTTAAAATGATTTGGTTGGTCTTTAATAAGAATCTCATTTTAGAGGAACTTAACCTGTTG
>CALUYR010000347.1 GCA_944325045.1 Candidatus Gastranaerophilales bacterium | reverse complement strand
ATATGCTTACATTGACTCCAAAGCATAGATTGTATATCATTAAAGATAATGAGTTCACTATCTCTGTACTTAAAGAGTATCAGCCTGTAATGATGGATGAAAATGCAATTCGTCATGAAGTATATGTAATATGTGCTGATTTAGGTATTGTGATTTCTGAATTGACTGCAAAGGATAAAGGTAAACTTATGGGGAAACTAATGCCTAGAGTTAAAGGCAAAGCTGATGGTAAACTTGTTAATAAGATTGTAAGCGAATATTGCAAGTAAAATTTAATGGTGATGAAATATGAAAGCAATTATATTTAGTGATTGGTTTGAACCGAAAGATGAATTTAAAGAATTCCTTTCTTCAATCGGATATAATAAACTTAATTCCAAACTTAATTCTAAAAATTTTGATATTATGTTTGATCAAAGAGTAGTTGATTTTTGCAGCCAAAGACTTACAAACCTTTGGAACGAAAAAGTATACAAAGGTAGAGAAACATACAGGTTTAGATGTGGATTTGCTGGTGCTGGATATGTTCGTGATATTGATACAACTAAAAAATGGATAATTAAATATAATCAGGTGGATGCTCCTATAATTACATATGTTGATGTAAAAGTAAATGACTATGGATATTTATCTGTAGTGTCAGAAGATAGTAAATAAAAAGGACAAGTTATATGAAAAAGATGTGTAAAGTAAAACCAGATAGGTCTACATGTAGTGCTTGTATTGAAACGCAATCAATGTTTAATGTTGTTGATGATTGTAAAAAATGCGATTTAAACAAAAGAGAATATGAAATTATTCAAATAGGTACTAACTTTTGGAGTGGTGATTATGCCATGGTTCAATATGATGGAAAAATTAAAAAAGTTAGTCTTGATAGAATTTATAATATTAGAGAAGAATAAATGTATAAGGTTATTACAATTATAAAAAGAAAGATTCCTAATAATAAATATAATAATATGTATTATTCAGATGAATATTTGGATACTGAATATTATGATATATGTAATTATGATGAAAAATATTTATATCGCATGAAGGATTTAGCTTATAAATATCAAAAAGAATATGATAATTATAGTAAAGAAAATCCAGATTTAAAATATAAATGTAAGTTTTTCGTGAAAACAGAAAATATGCCAGGTAGCATATGTGGTGGTGGATATTCATCAGGCCAACATATTCCATTAAAAAATTCTGTTTTAGGCGATATTATTAAAGATGAGCATAGATTAGGGTCATATACATGGTATAAATATTATGGAGATTTATGGGATCGTTAAAATAAAAATAGGAGGAATTAAATTATGTGCTCTGTAGATATTACATATACCGTTTCTAAACATGCTAAAGAACGTTATACAGAACGTATTATGGAAAAAGCTACAGCTAATGATATTAATAAAATGATTCAGTATGGTGAACTTATTTATATAGGTAAACAAACTCAGAAAGATAATAAAAATTATAGTGTTGAAGTTTATCTTAATGGACTTTGGGTAGTTATTACAGATGTAAAGTCTAAGAATGTTATTACTCTTTATAAGATTGATCTTGGTGTAGATGATGAATTTAACCAGGAATACGTTAAACGTATGATGGATAAGTTTAATGCTGCTAAAAATAATTTAGAAACAGTGACGTTAGAAGTTGAACATGAAAATGACTCCTATAAAACTATAATTGAACAGAATACGAATTTGATTAATGAATATAAATCTTATATTAAGAATCTGGAAGATCTTAATACGGGATATAAAACTATTATTGATAATAATGCTGTTAAGGTTAAAATGGCTGATAGAGAAGTTACCGATGTTTTAAACAAGATGATTGGGAAAAAGGAATTTTAATTATGCTTAAAAAAGAAGTAGATAGACTTTATAACGTTGGAGTATATTCAGAAGAAGAATATAATTCTATTATGAAATTTATGCATGTAAATGAAAAAGGTGAGCTTATTGGTGTAATACCAAATGGAATAATGAGCACACTTTATAGTTTAAAATTTGATTTAAAGAAACAATCATTGGTTGATATTGTAAAAGATAGTAGTCCTTGGCTTGGGGCTGATTATGATTTCCCGGAATTATTTGGGAAGTATGGTTATACAATTACAGGAATATGTGATGGATGGAATTGGTTCACACAAGATAAAATCACAGATCATGCTAGAAATAATGGATACAAACCTATAGAAGAAGCTACTGAATTAGAGTTATGGAAAATGTTAGCATTGTCAAATACATATTTGTATAATAAATATAAAGAGTGGTATTACAGTAAAAAATGAAAGGTTGAATTATTATTATGAATAGAAAAGAAGAACTTGACATTGAAGAAAAAGAACTATATGAAAAATTAAACAAAATTAAAGCAGAAAAAGAAGAAATTAGACAACATGAGATTAAAGAGAAGGAAAAAGAGGTTGAAAAGAAGTTAGATTATATTAGGAAACATCAAGATATTATTCTTCCATTAATTAAACATGATAGAACCTCTTGTTCTGATGAAAATCCTTGTAATGGTTATAGTTATTGTGATGGACACGCAAGATGCGGAAAGTGTTTTCTTATTGAAATTTTAAATGGTGAATGGGGAAATGTATTTGATGTAGATTTTAATGTTGATTTTACCGATGTAGAGAATCTGGTTTAATAAAATAGGATAAGGGAAATAATATGAAAAAACAATTATATAATGGAAAAACGCAAAAGGAATGGATTGAACAATTATCAGATGGATTTAGTTCAATGTCTTTTTTAAAAGAAGGCAAGATTCAGGATGATAGTAAAAATATCATTATTTATTTTGATAATAATGGAAATATATTATCTGAAAATATTGTTGAAGATTTACAACACTTTTGTAAAACATACGGATTTTTATAAAAAAAAATAAAAAATCAATTGAATATTGATGATGATTGGGAAGAAAATTGTATTTGTATTAGTTCAGAAGATGTTTGTCAGCTATTATTCTTTCTGAATAGAGAAGATATTTTATCAACTATTAAGGATATGATGAATTGTTTATGTAAGTAAAAGGAGAAAAATAAATGAAAACAGATAAATTTAAATTTACAATTGGAGTAACAGAAGGATATTTTCATAATAATGAAAATTCTAATATTGATTTTGTTAAATTAGTAGATAAATGTTGTAAAGAATCAGAAAAAATTTATGGAATTTATATTCCTTTTAATATAATTCCAACAATTACATTATATAAAAAAGAATGGGGTTGTCCTGATGGTGGAGAAATAACATATACATTATCAGCTATTAGAAATCCTAAATTTAATGATAATAGTTCTCGTTGGAAAGCTTGTTGTTCTAATATAGCTAAAAGACTTAAATATGTGTTAAATCAACATAGTGTAACTGGAGAATTTAGCGAGATTGATATAGAATATTGGAAGGATAAAAATGATTGATTATGAAATGGTTGATTAATTATATTAGAAGTTGTTTTTGTAATCATGAATGGGAATTATTAATGGAAATTTATAATTATTCAAGTAAATTTAATGATATGCCAACTAACATAATTATTATTTATAGATGTAAAAAGTGTGGATTTGTTCAAAAAATCGAATGTTAACAGAGGTGAAACTATGAATATAAAATTTTTTATTCTATTTTGCATGATATTTTTTCATATTGTAGATGATTATTATTTACAAGGATGGCTTGCAAGTGCAAAGCAAAAATCTTGGTGGGAACAAAATGCCCCAGACAGACTGTATAAATATGATTATTTAATGGCTTTATTTATGCATAGCTTTAGTTGGAGTTTCATGATCATGTTTCCACTTACAGTATATATAATTATTGTGGGCGGTACTTGGTATCCATTATTATATATTATAAACTTATTAATTCATTTTTATGTAGATGATTTAAAGTGTAACAGAAAGAAAATTAATTTGATTCAAGATCAATGTATTCATTTGATTCAGATTATAGTAACTTGGATATTATATATGTGGATTTATTAAAAGAGGATAGAGAAATATGAAATATACTTGGGAATACGAAGAAACAGATATTTGGCAACATGATTTATTTGATACT
>CALUYR010000346.1 GCA_944325045.1 Candidatus Gastranaerophilales bacterium | reverse complement strand
AAATCTTGTTCATACTCCCAAAGAAAATAGTTAATCATACCATTCTGATACATATTACCGTTCAAAGTTTCAATCAGCTTTTGATCGCTCCAATAATATGCATCTGTTAATTTTTCTTTAATCTCCAAAGAAAGTTTACAAAGATCCCCGGTATAATTCGCCAAGATATCATTTAATCTACTCCTAATATCAGCGCGAGTGCCTATAACTTTTTGTCTGAACGCCACAACCTCCATTAATTGATACAGCTTCTTTAATTTATCCACATTACTTCCCGTTTTTATAATAAACGGATATACAAACGAAGGCATCCCCATTTTCTTTAATTTGTCTAAATATTTATCCTTCATTTGTAATGCAGATTTAATTGTCATAAAGCTACTGTACAGATTTAACGAATAATCCTTGATCCACTGTACTTTATCCTCTTTAGAGATTACCTTAAATTCATCAATAATATCTTCTAACTTTCTATATCCAAAATGTTTTTTGCTATAAGCATAAGAGTAATATAATAAAATATTATCTTCAGAAATATTCGTAGTTGTCTCATCTTCGCTATCTGCAAAAGAGGCATCAATTTCATTGACAATCACATAAATTGAATCAAATTGACTTGCAACATATTGAACGTTATTTTCTGTATCCAAAGGAGCACTATATATATACATCTGATACATTAAAAACGATTTCAACTTTTCCAAGTTTGTCAATTCCTTTCCCCTGTTATTTTGCAACTCAAACATTAAAGCAGCTTCTTTTTTACCCTTTAATTCAATGCGATTAATAATTGCATTCTGCAATGTTTTCCAAATCTTTATTAACTCTGAAACGGGCATGACCTCTAATTTTTTTTCAAAAAAATGTTTTGCATATTTTACCCGTTTTTGAGACGGCGTCATACAACTAAAGCTGCTTCTGTTATTCACAATAATCGTTTCGTAACAGACACGGTCTGTCGATGTTGGTCGTAACTTAATAATCCCATAATCTTTAAAATAAATCCTTTCTTCATCCAGCACATTAATTTCGGTTAAGCCTTTTGCCGACGCGATATTTAAGAATGCTCTAATAAATAATAAAATTGTTGTTAATCGCTGCTGTCCGTCTATAATATCATACTCCTTTCCTCCTGCGATCGTTTCAAGCATAATATTCCCATAGCAATAAGGATTGCCCGCACCGGAATTTTCAATTAAATCTTCAAAGAATGTATTTAATTGTTGCTCCTCCCATGAATATGCTCTTTGATAGTTTGGAATATTATAACAAACCCTTGCTTTGCCAAAAAAGTCTTGCACTGTTTCCTTTGCAAAATCCATACTAAAAACTTCTCCTTTCGTAAACTTTATTTATTTCATCCGCCAACGCGGAAAAACTTCAACCATGACAAAACTCCCGCAATCTCTGCCAAAGCATGACCATGGCGAGGGTGTCGAGACCGCAATAGGCCAAAAGGCTCTGCCGCAGTTTATCGCGCTCCGACTGTTCCATGCCGCGCAACGCCAAATAGGTATCCGTCGCCTCGCCGCCGTTATGTACGTCCGCCAAATTATGATAATCGAGGTTCGGATCGTTCGGGAAGAGTGCGGGCAATACCTTCTTTATCGAAAAACTCCCGCCCATCGCGCGGTCGTACACATAGCCGTGGCGGAACACGTCCAGTAAATCGCGCACGTTCTCGCGGATCGCCAACAATTTTTCGGCGAGGTCTGGAAACATTTCGGCCAGTTCCTTCAATCGCCCGCATTCAAACCCCTTATTGTACGCCAGAACGCACACATCCGCAGGAATATCCGCAACCAGCCGCTCGGCGAGCGCGCGGCGCGGGTCGGAATTTTCATCCGCCAAAAACTCCTTATGTTCGAGCGTTGCTCCTTCGTTTGCGAGGATATGCAGCGAATACTGAAACGGCACCTGCTGGTACGGGCGTAACCCATCGTACAATGGAACGCCCGTCTGGAACGTTTCGAAATCCAAGAAATACAGCGGATACCACAGCGTTTCGAGAAAGCTCTTGATGCCGAGGCGGTCGATGTGCGTGGGCAATTGCAACTGCTCAAACTCCACCTGCCGCCGCTGCGTTGCGTTCAGCGGAATGCCGCTTTTGACCACGTCGCCGAACGAAACGATACCCTGCCGCAGATATTCGCACGCCTTTTTGTTTTGAATGCGATACAAGTCGAACACGTTCGGCGAAGGAAGTTCCCTTGCGCAATACTGCCAATAGGCGCAATCGTAGGGCAAAGCGCACTGTTCGCCGAGTTCCATTTCCGGCTCGTCCTTTTGCGCAATGTATTCTTTAGCAAGGGCGGTGTTCTGCTCCACCTCTTTATAATAGGGCAAAATCGCATCTGAAACATTCTGCACCGCAAACAGTTTATGGATGTCGATATCCCCCTGCCGCACATAGGTGTTGTCGATGTAAACGATATACGTCCCTACAATTTTGAGGCCGCTTTGTTCCAGAACCCACCGCTGGTAGGCGACATCCCATAAGTAAACGTCTTTGATTTCGGTACTCGATTTTACTTCATAAATTTCGTATCCGTCCTCTGCTTTGTGCAGAATATCGACAGCGCAATAACACCCGTTTTTGGAAAACGCCGCCTCGCAGATATTCTCTCTCCCCTCGATGAGATACTTTTTCGTATTTTTAAGCATGGAAGGGATATCGAGTTTCCCGTCGACGGTGTACGCCGTCGTTTCGACAAATTCGCCAAGCAACCCCATGGCCAGATCGCCGATTTCGTTCCCCTCCTGAAAGCGGCGCAAAAGCGCCTCGTCCTGCACGGCAAGTTCGGGATGATATGTATCCAGCCAAAGCATTTTCGGGCACTGGCAAAACCGCGTATATTTACTTTTCGATAGGTTCATCCGTCTCCCCCCCGGTTTATTTCCTGAAAAATTTTGAACAGGCATCATCACTGATATCCAAATGATGCTCTCTTCCAAACTCTTTTAATTGCTCAACTGTTCTGAAATCTTCGATACACAGAAGAGGGAAAATTTTTTTGCCATTCACCGAAAGTTTTTCATAATTTATGATATAACCATCTCGACAACTAATTTTCTTAGAATCCGAATACACCTTACGGATAGACTTACAAAAAATAATCCAGTCTATTTCTACGGCACTTTTACATTCTTTTTGTATCGTGATATCTGTGTTGTATAACGTTCCTCCCACATACAAATCAAACGATGCCGTGAAAGGATTATTGTCGTGCTTGAAACTTTTAATATCCTCAATACGACCGACGTGTATTTCCTTCAATTTCTGACAACCATAAAAAATGTTGGACCCGGAAACTGAATTTATTTGCCCCAATCCTTTTCCCATCCAAACTTTCTGCAAGTTTGCACATCCCTCAAATGCAGAATTTCCTATCCGCGTTACGGAATCCGGAATTATAACTTCTATAATATTTTTGTTGCCTTTGAAAGCTTGATCCCCTATTGCCGTCACTCTGTCCGGAATCTCAAACCGTTCATTAAGGTTATCCTCATTAAATGAAACAAGAGTTGCGCCGCTTTTATCATATAAATTTTTATCGGCATCCAATGTATAGTTTTCCTCAAGATATCGGTCAACTTCGCGATCCAAACCAGTTCTCGCCTGAATATACCATTCTTTTACCGTTAACAATCCTGCTATTCCGCATTCCTTGAGGATCTTTCGATTACACTGCTCCAAATCATATGCATTTATTTCTTCCTCGAACTCAGCGAGAATTTGATATAACCGTCTTTCCTGTTCGCCGTTCATTTTTATCCCCTCCTTTTTAATGATTTTATTGTACCATGATTGACTCATTAAAACAAGTCTATCTACAATTTATATTATAATACTGACAAGGATTGACAGCAAAGCACCTCGACTCGCTGTCCAAAAACGCGTCCGTACAGTATTTATTACGATTTTGAGTCTGGCTCCGCCGCTGAATCTGATTTTACCGAGCAGACGGCGAAACAGATCGTAATAGCCGTGGATATCTGAAATACAATAATCCATGGTTCAATTATACCACGCAAAGCAATCTAAAACAATACTTTACCAAAATTTACAAAAGGCGGCACATAAACCATGCGCCGCCGCTCTTTATGCCGCCATTTCCCTGCGGAGTTCGTCGATCTCTTCAAATACAAGCGTATCCCGTTCGACGAGCGCCGCCGCGAGTTTTTCGACAAACGCCCAATTTCTGCGGAGAACGTCTTTCGCCTCTTCATAGCAGCGGGCAAGCATCGCATTGCGACCGACGACGACACGTTCGTCATGCCCCTCCGCCGTTAATGTACGGTTATCCGGACGAAGCAATTCAAACCCGCTCATGCCGTAATCGGTTACAAAACGCTCTGCAATAAACGCCGCGCGTTCTATATCGGAAGTCGCCCCGACATCCGTACGACCAAATTTGAGTTCCACAGCGGCACGCCCCGCAAGGAGAGAAATGACACGCTCATGCATTTTATTGTAAGAACCACAGTAATCTTCACTCTTAAAGATCTGCACGACGCCGCGCGCATCGCTCTTGCTCGGGCGAACGGAAATGAGCCCTACGCCTTCGGGATCGAACGCAAGCGCCGCCACGGCATGCCCTGCTTCATGAAACGCGACCTCTTCCTTTTCCGCGGCGGACATTTCATTCACAGACTCATCCGCTTCAAAAATTTCGCGCAATACCGCGCGGACAATATGTTCACGTCCGATTTCCGGTTTATTTTCATACCCTGCATAGATGCCCGCCTCGTTGAGTACCGATTCGAGCGCCGCGCAGGAATTGCCGTCCATCAGCCGCGCGATGCTTTCCGCCGTCACTTCCTGCGCGACTTTCTTCCCCGTCAGATAGTGGCGCACAATGGCGGCCGCCTCCCGCCGGTTGGGCGAACAAATCTTCAGAATGCGGTCAAATCTTCCGGGACGACGCAGGGAAGACGGTAATTCCCGGATCTCATTTGCCGTGGCGATGACAAACACGTCGCAGCTCTTCACTTCATCGATCCCGGACTGAACGGCGATCAGTTCTTCGGGATTGCGGGAATTGCTGTCCGACGCAAACTTATCCAGGTCATCGAGAAAGATAACGGAGGGCGCTGCCTCTTTGGCGCGCGCAAACGTCTTTCCGATTTCATCCACAAAATCCTGGATAGACTTATCCTTTCGTAAAACAAAACTCTTTCTTCCCATTTCCTCGACCAGCGCGGATGCCATCAACGTCTTTCCGACACCTGGGACGCCATGTAGCAGAACACCCCTTGGAAGGGTCACGCCGAGCGCAGCATATTTTTCCGCATGCTTTGCCATATCGCAAAGCTGAATGAGTTCTTCTTTTTCTTTTTCATAGCCGATCACTTTGTCAAATGCACTCATTTTAACACCTCTTTTGATTTTTCATCTTCATTATACGACTATGGATGGGACTTTTTTTGGACAAGGAACCACCGTCGATCTATTTGATGAATGTAAAGATTATGCCTGATGAAATAAGTATACGAGATGCGATGTACCAAAAAGAGTACATAGCGATCAGCTTATCCATATAAATTAAGTCTTGATAATATCTTTCTGCAAAATCACCTTTTTTGAATGCCGTTCATAAGATTATTGTAACAAACGGACGGAACGATGTCAACTTCTTCACAGCAAAAAGCATCTTTCACAGCCGACTTTTTACACAAAAAAGAGAGCCCTTTCGGACTCTCTTGTTTTTGAGGCGTTATGCCTGAGGTTGGGTCGAATCACCGATAACCATAGTAGTCTGGCTGGTGGCAGTCCAAAGCGATACATTCTGGAAGCTAGTATCCGCCGGCCAACTGATAGTCAATTTCGAAGCAATTTCCTCATCTGTCAAGCCGTCAAATTTATTGCCGCCAATGGTCATGGTCGAGCCATCTACAAAATAAATTCCTACGATATCCCCTTTGATTTTATCACAATTCTTAAATGTATTATTTGTAATAGTGATATTGTCTACAGTTGTCCCGCTGGCTTCGGTCGGCTGAATATGGATATATCTTACACACTTATCAGTACCTTCGCCATAAGCTCCACTATTGCTGTTTTGCACATTTGCCGCAGTAAAAGTACACTCGTTGATGACCAGTTTATCGAGTGCGGTAGACGTAATTTGGACTACTTCCCACTGAGGATCGGAGAACACACAATTCTCAAGGGTGACTTCCGTTACATTATTGTTGGTGAAGTAAAAGAAGGATGCATTGTTGCTTGCATTAGTGGGAGAACAAAATGTGGCATTTTGAATAGTCGTGCTTGCGCCCGAGAAATAGAACGTTCCACCTGTAACCTTTGCGGTGCCATTTCCGTCGAGTGTTATGCTCTTGCTGGTTGCCAGATCGCCTTCCAAGGTAATATCCCCGAGCAGCGTAATAGTAGCGCCATCCTCTGCCTCTGCCAACGCTTTCTCAAGCGTCTGATAGTACACCCCGTTGACGGCTGCAGCGAGTTTCTCATTGGCATTTTCTACAGTTTGCTTGGGAAGATACTGAAGCTGAACGCCGCCCGAAACCTTTTCGACGACGGGGACATAGCCGTATGTCTCCATGCCGGCGACGTCGTACATATCTTCCGCCGTTACGCTGCTGTAATCCGTGACGGTCTTTGCAAAGGCGGGGGTAATGTCGGAATAAACGACGCCCGTCCCGAACGTGTTGCCTTCGCCGATCACAACGCCCGTAACAGGAGTCTTATACCAATCACCTGCCGTCGTACCGGTCGTCTTGCCGGTATTATCCGCATACATGAGACCGATATCGGCCCAGGCGGTGATATCTTTGAATTGCACGCCGCTGATCTCAACGCCTGTCGCGGAAGCGATGGCGATACCGTTCTTGCCGTAGCCTTCGATGGTCACATTATCGACGACGGCGATTTTCAC
>CALUYR010000345.1 GCA_944325045.1 Candidatus Gastranaerophilales bacterium | reverse complement strand
CTGCCATCACCTTGTTGTGCTGTGCCAGCAAGGTTGCTATCGACAGGCCTACATATCCTGTTCCTGCTACTGCGATAATCATATTTTGAGTTTTTAAGTTTATGAGTTTTTAAGTTTTAAGTTTTTTAAAGTTGACGAGTTGACAAAGTTGCCGTCTGGATGGAGAAGCCTTGTTGACTTGCAACTGAAGCCTTTTCATCTATTAGGTTGTAAGTCTTTAATTGGAGAACAAAAAATCAAATAAACTGATGACTGTCTATCAATCTTACAATATAAGTAATCTCTTTTGTGAAATCGCTCAGATAAGAGAAACCGCTTGTCAGTATAATTTCTACATTATCATCTATTATCAAGTATCTGTCGTGATTATCTGTAAAATTATCATCTCTGAATGTCCATTCAGCGCATTGGGATTTGAGTTTGTTTATCTGTGGTTCTGAAAAACTATTATGCTGGTAAATAATCTCAAGCTTTTTGCGGGGCAATAAATTTATAAGAATATCAGCATTATCCTCTTTATTATAAAAATATCTGTCGTAAACCAATATACTCTTTTTCGCGGCATAAGACAACGATTTTATATGCTCAATAGCCTTCGAACGTGATTCACTCCTTAGGAAAGTCCCGGTAAAATTATTCTCTATATTATCATGGTTTATGTTGACATAAGGGAAATCACTTCTTTTTGAAGACAGGATAATTTTGTATTTCGTCTTTAATGCCAGTTCCTCAAGAGACTGATTTGTCAGTCTGTTTGCCGACAAGGCTTTTTTAAGATCGGGCTTTATCTCATGTTTTATTCTTTCATACTGGCTGATATTGGTAATATAGACAGGCTTATAATAATGCAACAACTTCTCAATAATATCTTTGTTGTATTTATTATTGTCTTTGAATTTAAGATACTCTTCCAGAAGCTCATCGCTTAAGACCAGACTTTTGATATTCTTTCCCATTTATTCCATTTCTAAAAGTTCACATAAAGTAGCGTCAAAGAAACCTTCAGGAAAATCCGGTTTGTAACTGCCGTCCTCAATAATATTGATCTGCTCGAATTTTGATACTATGTCATTTTTATAGAAAATCACTATATCATCTTTTTTCAACTTTTTTTTGTACACCTCATAGCGGAATTTATTCAGAATATTCTCACAGTGTGTCTCGATTATTAACTGAATACCATTATTGGCTATCATAGTGAAGAAATCTGCCAGTCTTGACTGAGCTCCGGGATGAAGATGTATCTCAGGATTCTCTATCAGTATAATGTCATTCTCCGACGCTCTGAGACAAAGGATAAGAATTTTCACCAGATAACTAACCCCCGCGCCAAGCTGTGTCGGAACAAGATCTGTGAAGGCGTCGCTTTTGAACCGGATATCCACTTTCTCATTGTTGCTTTTTATTGTATAGAATTCTATAGGCAGCTTCAGAATCTCTTTCAACCAGTAGTTTACCTGCGATGCCAGAGTATGCGACTCATTGTCCTTTATCATTCCTTTGAGCAATGATTTTGACTTTTCCCTTTCGTATGTACCGTAAAGATAGCTTCCGTCAGGACCGCATATCATTTCATCCGAGAAAAGAGCGTCGTTCTCCACACCTTTTCTGTTGGCCGACAGGTAAAACAGATTTCTTTCATATTGTGGAAGTACTGTAACCTGTAGTCCCGGAACCGCAAGTTTTTCATTCCTGTCCTGAGTATATTTAAGTTCTCCCTTGTCTGTACGACACACTATACTTATGTTTGACGCATTTGTATATTTGTTGCGGATTACATCAAAAGAGGAGGATACGACCTTATTTAAAAACAATCGATTAAACGACACTTCTTTTGCCAAAAGGAGTATCGACTGCAATATACTGGACTTCCCCGTCGAATTAAGACCTGTAAAAACTGTTATAGGTTTAAATCCGATATTCTCATGACCTATATTCTTGTATCCGTTTATTTCTAAATTGTATATCATAACTGAGCTATAAAATCTTTTATCATATTGATGCGTACTTCCCAATTCTTGCTGGAATCCACATTGGAATTGCAGATACCGGAAATATCCAGCCTGTTCTTAAAATCATTTAAATCAAGAACGAGTCTTATACCTATATTTTTATCTTCAAGCAATATGAACACAAGGGTGATAATCTCCATTAATGGCATATTTACAGGCCTGCGCTTACCATATAATATATTGGAAGAAAAACGGAAAGCGTCTTCGCCCAATTCCATATATATTCTTCTATATGCCGATATAAACTTTTCATATAGTTTGTCAGCCTGCCCCTCATCCAGATTCTCATTCATAAAAATCATAGTTCTGGCAAGGAAGTCATCGATATCACTCTTATATTCAAGCCTGCCCATGCTATAAGGATCTTTCAGCTCTCCTGTGTAATACAAGTAAAATGATATTCCACGCAGGACTACATATCTGTCTCTCATCCTCTTGGGACTTACACCTTTGGCTGTAGCAGTCTTGAATTCGTCCGAATCGGCAATCTTCTTTATAAGTCTCGTGCTTATCCCTTGATATAAGGCGTTGCGCATTTCCTGACTGTTAAGCTTTGTCCCTCCACGATTAACCCTGTCAAATATATCATATTTTACCCTTTCAGGGGTAGGAGGCTGGATTATATAAAATGAGAACTGAAAATCCTCGAATACACCTTGTAACTTCGGCTCAAGATCCTCAAAACGTTTGCCGTTCAGTCCCTTAAGCATCCTTAAGTTTTTAAGTTTGAACTTGTTGTTAAGGAAATCTATTATTGTGGATATTCTCTGTCTCCCGTCTATCACCTGTTTCCGACCGTCCTTTGATTCGAAAAGATATATAACAGGTATTGGAATTCCCATTAGGATTGACTCTACAAGCTCTTCTTTTTGCGTTCCTCCCCATACATTATTCCTCTGGAACTCAGGATCCAGTATAAGCTCTTTTCTTATTTCACAAAGCCTTTTGATATGCGTTAAGCTATATTGAGCTGGTATTATTCTTACTTCCGCATTCGGATATACATCCAATGTAGTTGTGCCTTCTATTGACAAACCGGATTCGCCTTCCAGCCGTTCCGCACCTTCGTCTATGTAAAAAAAATCATCTGACATATTTAGGGGATCTCATTTATATTACACTCATCAGATATAAAATTCTAGAGCAAAATTACAAAAAAAACACAGAAAACAAAAAATGCTGGGAATAATATCGTGGATAATTATATGACAAAAGTCCCCGACACCATGATTAAGTGCCGGGGACTCTTGTCTATATCTTCTAACAACTAAAAACTAGAAACTTGTAGTCTCTACTAATTTTTAGTTTTAAACTGTTC
>CALUYR010000344.1 GCA_944325045.1 Candidatus Gastranaerophilales bacterium | reverse complement strand
GCGCGCGGTGCGCGAGGTACGGGCGTTGCAAACGTGGAACAAATCGCAGACGCGCAGTATATGGCAATGCAGGACTATGACTTGCGCGGGGCTATCCAGCAAGCCGCAGTTGCGATTGTAAACGGCATTGTAAGCGGGTTAAGCAATACCACGCAAGACGGCGGCAATACGCCCGTAATCGTGCGTATAGGCGACAAAGATTTCAACGGATATATTGTGAATACGGTCAATAATTCACTTCGTGCGCAAGGTAGGAAAAGTCTGAACAAAATAACCGCATACGGCGGCAGGGGGTGACGTGATATGCTGATGATAAACAATATCGACATGGAGTTGCCGCAAATGGGTCGCGAGCCGACAATGGGCTATGCGGACGAGTACGTCGAAAAAACAATGATTAGCGGGAGAATACGCCGCATTTATCGCGGCAGAAGATTTTACGCGAACTTTTCATACGCGTTCCTCACGTCGGAGCAGCGAGCGACGGTCAATTCGTTGCTCGCCGCACAGCGGCAGAACGGGTACTTGACCGTACAGATTTCCTCGCCGTTCGGCACGTATAACGGGCAGGCAATAATTGAATTAGGGCAGGAACAGACGCGTTTTAAATACGACGAAACAGCGCAGGACTACGTGTGGACGAATTGGACGCTAACACTCAAAGGGGTAGACTACGATGATAATTGACGGCGTTCGTGTTGATTATGGATTACTGGATAATACCATAAAAAATGATACTATCACGCCAACTTCAAGCGGGAACAGTAATTACTCGAACGGCGCGAATACACTTAACGATAGTATATATCGCGATAAAATTACGTATCTCGAAAAAAATTATTTCAGGCTGGACGGTTCTCACGTATTCCCCGTTTTGGGGAGTACGTACAACGTCGGCTGGGAAAGCGCGAACATTTCCGATGCAAATGGGAATATTAGCGAATACATTGAATATGTATTTGCTAATCCCCACGACAGCTACGGCGTGCAGATAAGATTTCCCGATTATTGTCCCGCCGATACGTTTAAAATATCATATCATAACGGGTCAACAATTATAGGAACACGTACTGTAACGGGAAACGTCGACACGATGTACAGAAACTATGATGTGCGTTTAGGCTGGAACAAGGTTAGATTGACGTTTGAAAAAATCAATCCGCAGCAGCGTGCAAGAATTTGGTATATCGTTTTTGGCATAAATGATACATACAGCGAAGATATGCTAATCAGCGTTTCGGCAAACAGAACAACCGACTTGACGGGAGATTATGACGATAGCGGAGAATTTTCATTTCAATTTTTCAATGACGGAAGATTTGATATTCAGACCACAAGCGAATTTCCTATTAACCTTCAGGAAGGGTTGAAGGTTATCGTTTATGTAAAAAAAAGAGGCAGCGATAGTTATATTCCTTTCGGTCATTATTATAGCGAAAGCACAACCGTCGCGGATAACGGAAAAACGATAACGGTATCAGGGTATGATGAACTCTATACGCTCGGCGATACAACATACCGTAACGGAATTGTATATCCCGCTGGACGCAGTTTATATGACTGGGCGCAAGAAGTTGCGGACGACGCGGGCATTGAGTTGACGATTGACGACGCGTTCAAAAACATTATTTCCACAGGATATATAACAGAAGTGCCGCACCGTGAGGCGCTGCGCCTTATCGCGGAGGCGGGGAACGGAATACTCGTAATCGATGCGAATGGAAATATCTCGTTAAAAAAACATACGCCGACGGAAAAAGGAAAATTGACTGCCGACGATATTGTGGAGGGTAGTTATTCCGTTGAGAATAGCGATAAATATCTTGGCATAAACGTGACTAAATATACGTTCAGCGCGGCAAGTGCAGAGCAGGAACTCGGGCATTTGGACGAAATAGGGCTTACGGCAGATCCGCAGGAAATAGAGATTGTTTACAGCGAATATCCTGCCGTTACATCAACGATACAGGTATTTGTCGATACGACAAGCTCTGCGCAAATAACGTCAACAAAAATTTATTCTGATCGTTGTATTATAACATTGACAGGAACGGCAGGCGATACAACGTTCATCACCATTACCGGAAAGCCGTATAACAACGCGACGACAGCCGTAACGCGCGGCAGTACCGCAAAAAGCATAAAGACGATTGAAAACAATTATTTAATCACGGGCGATATTGCAGATGATGTTGCAGATTATCAATATGAACGCGTTGTAAATAAATACAAACGAAGCGCTGAAATAGTCAGCAGTACGGAATTTGACCTCGGCGGCCGCGTGGAAATAAATACAGAAAATGCAGCAGATATTACTCGCGCAACAACAAGCGGGCAGTATGTTACGCGTGTTGCATTCGACATTTCGTACGAAAACCATTCCGAGACCCTGGAGGCGATAGATGAATAATTCGAATTTAGACCCGCTCATCACAGACCGCACCGAGCAAGACGTCGCTACGGGTACAAAAAAAGGATTTTACAACGTTTCAGATATACAGCGTATAAATTCATACATTGAATACCTTTCGGGCGTTTTAGGACTAAATTTGACCGTTACAGACGTTTTTTTGGGGCAAGCCTTGACACGCGCGCAAATAGATGATATAATTAGTAATGTAAATTCGATACGCGCGGCGTGGTACGTCGCGAGCGATACGCCGCAAACGCCCATTGCGGTAAATTGGGACTACGTCAAGGCAAATAATATCGAAAAGATATTAAAGGCGCTCGATGAGTTTTATCAATCCACGCAGATCGATAAGCTGTACAGCGGCACGTTCCGCGCGGGGCATCAAATTAAATTTAGAGGTGCATGATGGAAGCGGTAGTTGATAGAATTGTACAATACGCTAACCGTTATAAATTAACGAACGTGGAAACGGGCGAAGTACTTGGCACGTTTGATTTCGACGAAGTAACGGGTACCGTTCAGCAGGTCGGTACAGAAATTGATGCGGAATTGTTTGATAGCATAGCGGCAGACCTTGCCGCGCGAGTTGTGGCAAACGGAGGCGACATTAAAGATACCGTTGTCACATTTTCGGACACAACGGGTACAGCGGCTAATGTTGCCTCGGGCGATAAGACTTCCACACTTTGGGGCAAGGTTAAGAACTGGTTTTCGCGATTAAAAGCACTTGCGTTTAAAGATAAAATAATCGATTCAGATATAGATGACGGAACGATTTCAAAAAGTAAAATAGACGGATTAACGGAAGATTTGAATAGTAAATACGTTAAACCGTCAGGGGGTATTCCAGCGTCTGACCTTGACGAGGATTCGCAAAATAATTTGGAAAATGTTAATAAATCGATCTACAATTTAGGCGCATATGATACCTATATTTCCAATGGAGATGGTACTGCGACTATTACG
>CALUYR010000343.1 GCA_944325045.1 Candidatus Gastranaerophilales bacterium | reverse complement strand
TGCTGCTGCTGCTGCTGCTGCTGCTGCTGATGATTAAATTATCATAATTATTCTTTATTCCATCATGTTGCTGACCTTAGCATTATGTTACATATTGTTCACCTTTCGGCATATCTTTCTTTCATATTGCTATTGTTAACGCCCGTTCTTCGACTGTTGTTCGTGCTTCCTTCGGGTATTGTACGGCTCGTATGTTTTTTGTACCTTCGGCTATCATGGTGTACCGGGCATCCTTTGCGCGCTGGCTCTGTTCGGATAGTCGGCATCTATGTATATGTATAACTCTAATTATTATTACTATGGCAATTATTAACTCACTTGCAATCGGAAAATCGGTCAAATCAGCTGGCAATCTGACTTATAAGACCGTCAGGGGGCGTACTATCGCATCCCAACGTATAACTACTAATAAAAGCAACACTATGGCGCAATCAATTCAGCGTTCCCGATTTGGCCAAGCCGCTCAAGCGGCTCAGCTTATACAAATTTTCATAAATAGTTGTTATGAAAAGAGTAGGTATGGTAGTGCTCGTAATGCGTTCATGCAAATGAATAAGAATTATAGAGCGTTCGGATTGTTGCCCGAAGTCCAGGGGGGTGCTATTCCTTTAGCTGACGTTTTTATCCCTGCTTTTGCGCCAACTAAACCTGCTGCTGATGATAGTTATATAGAGTTCTCTGCATATGGCTCTTCTCCTATTATTGTCCGTGAGATATTTGCGAGTGCTATTTTTAACGATAGCTCTTCAAATCCTTTACCATATAATGAGACTTCTCGAGTGGAATATAGTTATATAACTCCAGTAGCTCGTGAAAAAGCTATTATTGTAGTATGTGGTCTTTTCGGTGATGCTACTAATGGTATTTCATCTGCTGTGCTTACGTCTCGTAATTACTCTCTGAGTGAGGAAGATATACAGTCTATTAGCGATTTAGGTTTTAAAATAACAGTTTCTGCGGATGTTACAGGAAATATTATTGGTTTTTCTGTCAAGTCTTCCGCTCCTACTAAAACTGGTAATTATGAAGCTTATGCTGTTATATTTCCAGTCGTTAATGGAAAGATGCCGAAGCTGAAAGGGTGGATGCATACTCAAGTTGAACCTGCACCATAACTTCTGTAGCCTATGAGCAATTCTGAGAAAAAATCCGTGTGGCAGACTATTCTCAAGGTCATTATCGCTGTTGCGAGTGCTGTGTTGGGTGCTATTGGCGGTGCAACTCTATCATGAGTAAGATTATTATGACTCTTAGGTTTTTATGTAGATTATTTCGTATCATCTTTATGTTTCGGAAAAAATAGTCTATTCATAAGATAAAATGGTCTATTTATAAGATGCTATGGTTTATGTGAAATATCTTTTCTAACTTTAGTGTGTCTGAGAGATACCCGCTTGGTGGTGCTTGCGGTAACGGTAGGACAAAAGGGTACAAGTTGATGGCTGACTATCTCGATTGATATGTCAGCCATCACTGTTATTAGACGTTTCACATTTAACAACTATGTATATGGAAAAGTATTGTATTTCAGTCGATTGGCTACAGGTCTATTGCTTAAACAACCTTTCTGATGTGCCCCTTGTAGGGTATGGAAATTGTCGTGCTTTCACCTCAGAAAAGTTGGATAGAGTCACACCTCTATGGACAGAGGTCTATATGATTAAATATGATGGTCTTGAGGTTGCAGAGTATTGTAGGTTTCCTCGTTCTTCCGCTATGGATGCGAAAGGCTGCACTATCAAGTTGCATAATAGAATATTGTATTCAGCTCAGTTTATCGAGGTATTGAAGCAGGTTATCCATTTTCTCGATGTTCAGTATGTAGGTGTTACCCGCCTTGATTTATGTTATGATTGCAACTATCTTCACGGACGTCGTTCAGTTCACGACTTCTTATTTCAGTACTTTGTTCATGCTCCTTACTGCTCTGGTCACATTATTCGTAATGGCTCGAGACGGGTACAGGTTAATGCAACACGGACACAACATGGCGCAACTACTATTTCAGCTATGCGTTGGGGTTCGAAGTCGTCTGCTGTGGGGGTATATTGCTATAATAAGTCTCTCGAGCTACTTGAGGTACATGACAAGCCTTGGATACGGGCGGCTTGGGAAAATGTGGGTCTTATTAATGATTATGATGCATGCGGGTGGAACTCGTTGGATGATAGGGACAAACAGAAGTCAATTAATGAAGGGAAAACTGAAAAGTATATCAAAACATCGGTATGGCGATTTGAGATTTCAATTAAGTCAGAAGGTAGAGATATTATCAACTTGGGCACCGGGCAACTGTTTCGCATAGACCTTTCATACCTTACTACTCAAGAATACATCGAAAAGTTGTTTTATGTTTACGCTAATAAATACCTTGACTTTAGAGAGAGTACGGGTCAGACTGAGATACGCAATTATCCTAAGATGTGTATATTTGAGTGTACAGGTAATTCAGAATTGAAACCTATACATATAAATAAGAATGCGGATACGGGTCGGACAGAGAAAATAGCAGCCAATAAGTTGCGTAAATTAGCGGAAACATATTCTGACCTTACTACTCAAGACCTTTCAGCCATCAATGCGGCCGTAAATTTCTTATACGAGATTTCGGGTATGAAAAAGTCAGAGCACGAGCGTAAGAAATATGATGCGTACATATGTCATCTTGCAGCTTTCACTGAAAAGAGAAGGATGGAATTAGATTATTTTGAGTTCCTGCAATATACTCACGCCCATAGGCTCGATTATTCAGCTGTAGCGGCGGCTAATTACATACGGTCTTTGAATGAATGTTTGGATACAACTATGGATGACTTTACATTTGAACAAAATTCAGCAATAGGTATTTATGAATAGAACTTGTAACCTTTCCACAGTAAAAAACACCCCAAGCGAAGCGCGGAGGAATACACCTAAGTCGGGGTATTATGTCATACAAACAGTTCAATATCAAGATATAGATAGCGATATTCAATATGGGTCTATACAATGTATTGTTGATATGATATATAATGTCTTAGAGTATAGCGACTTGTCTATACTGGATAATGCTATAGTGCTCAGATATTACTCAGATGGAACAAGGCAGCCTTTATATATATTTAAAAATGATGTTATAGAACATAGTTTCAGAATAATTAAGTTTAATCGATAAATATTGTATTATGAGATATTTCCAGTTTTCAGAGTTCGGAGATATTCCAAGGCGTATGTTTTTTATAAAATAGACCGCCTGCGGCGGCTACCGCCGCCGCAGGCGTGTTTTTGTGGGGCTGTCTAACGGGCTACGGTCTGGGGCTTGGGGCTGGGGCTGGGGCGGCTTATATCGTTTGTGTTGTGGTCTGTCTGTGGGGCTATTGCGGGCTGGGTCTGCCGTGCGGGCATCTTGTTGTGTTGTGGTCTGTCTGTGGGGCTATTGCGGGCTGGGTCTGCCGTGCGGGCATCTTGTTGTGTTGTGGTCTGTCTGTGGGGCT
>CALUYR010000342.1 GCA_944325045.1 Candidatus Gastranaerophilales bacterium | reverse complement strand
ACAAGTTCAGGTGAACAGATTCACACATTTAAAGACTTTTGTGAGGCAATAAAGGTTCCTTATAGCACCGCTAATCACTGGCTTGTCCTCTATGACCCTGATAAAGACTATCTCCTTACAACGGAAGAATATAAGGATGAAAGGACTAAGGAGCTGGACGCTTTCTATGAATCCGTGCGCAAGAAGAGGGAGAAGATAGCGGGGTACATACCGGAGGCGAAGGACATCAACCTCAAATGGAACAGGAACATAGTAGCATGGACCGATGCCGTTGAGAGGAAATTCGATGAGTGGCTTATAGCCAAGGGGTATAAGGATATCGACCCCGATAAGGTTCTGTCGCTGCCTGCGTCTGAAGACTACGACGAATTCGGTCTATTCGGGTTCGAATACCTCGACAGCCTTGCGAAGAAGTGCACCAAGAAGGTCTCAGGTGAAGGAGCCAAGGAATATCTGAACATGACCAAGGAGTACGGTCCGAGGATTCCCAAGGGGGTTGATACACGCAACATACTCAGGATTCCCGTGATAGTCGAGGCCGAGTTCGACGACCTCGACACGTTCCAGAAGAGGGAGACTGCGAAGGTGCTGTCTGAAATCATCATGAAGCTTGCATTGGAGGAGAAGAAATGAGCGAGAAGAATTGGACTGATTATGTGAACGGTTCTGATGGAGAAGAGGAGAAGATGGCCTATTACCGGCACAAGAAGGAGGTCATCGAGAGGGAGCTGAAAACCGTAGGTGACGCCTTGGGGCTCAGGGTCGGCTACTACCGCACATCCCTAGGTGTCGAGCTTGTCAATGTGGGGGAGTCCGGATTCATAAATGTCACCGGATGCTCTACGGAGGCTGTCAAGATGCAGTTCATAGAGAAGATCTCGACAATGGCATCCGAGAAGAAGCTCGACTGGATATTCATTGGTGAGGCGGTCTGAAGGGAAGCAGTACCGAGGAGTCTCTCCCCGGTTTGGATATAGGAGGGTTTGAATGATTAAGACTTACGAATTCTACGTTAAGGTTCCGGTGTATGTTCCGATCAGGTGCGATGCTCCGGATATCGGTACAGCCAGGGATTATGAGAGGAAGCTTAAGAGATACTGGCCGACTTATCTCAGGGAACGATGCAAGGTCGCAGTACCGAGAATCAGAGAGGTCGGAAGGGAGTCGAAGAGACAATATGCCTACTCGAAGAAGGCCCTTAGTCCGTTTCATGCTGATTGGCTCAGCGTGGCTGAGTCCTTAGGCATAGTGAAAGATCCTGGAGAGGAGCTCCAGTACAGGGAATAGGGCAATGGGCAGCGATTACGACTATAAGGCAATGGAAGAGGTTGTGGCTTTCGATTTCGACGGGGTCGTCCATAGGAACGGCAAGCCATGGAAGGGAGTTGAGGTCATCGAGGATGTCCCCAATCCTGGCATACCTGAGCTGTTCAGGAAGCTGAAGGCGGCGGGGTATCAGGTGGTGATCCACACATGCAGGGCCCTGACACCAGAGGGGAGAAGGGCCGTGGTCCACTGGCTGACTGCGAACCACATGATAGAGCTCATCGACAATGTGACGGCCGTGAAGCCCATAGCCAGGTGTTATGTGGATGACAGGGCGATCCGTTTCGAAGGCTGTGAAGGACTGCTGAATGCGATTGAGCAGTTCGGCAAGGGGGAATGATATGGAAGAGAGAAAAACAGAGGCATGGAGAGAGGGGATAATGGAAACGAGCCAGAATCCGAAGAAGGCGAAGGGGACGGTGAGGATCAATGCGACACTGCATACCTACATCGTGTATACGCTCGGCCGCAGAGGGCTTTCGCAGGCTGTGCTTGCGAAGGTCTGCGGATGCTCTCCGACGTTCATCAATCAGATTGTCACAGGCCGGAAGAAGAGCGAGGAGATTCAGAAGAGGGTCGCCGGCATCCTGGGTTTCAGGTCGTGGGACCAGCTCCAGTGGGCGGCTATACGTTTCGATTTCGCTATGAACGGAGGAAAGGATGGTGTCGATGGGATTCAGGGATGAAAAAAGAGGCATACTCTGTGATTCGCACTCCCGGGGTAGCCTCAGCTGTAATCCTACCAGAATCCACGGAGAAGGAGAAGAGGTATGTGGATAGGTGTAAGCGAACTAGCCGGATATATCAACGTATCCCCGCGGACCATACAGAAGAAGATATCTGCAGGGGAGGTCCAAGCTAGGAAGAAGGATGGAAGGAGCTATGAGGTCGAATCATCATCCCTTCCCCCTGAATGGCTTGCCAGGCTTCCGAGGGGGCTGAAGTATTCCCTTCCCTCGATAGCGTCGGAGAGCCGTGCGGTATCAGGTTCCCTCGGTCGTACGCTCACCAAGAAGGAGAAGCTGAAGCTCGAAGTGCAGAAGTTCTACAGGGGTCTGTCCCTCGGGGACAACGCGAAAGCCAGATGTGAGATGACTGCTGCTAATTTCGGGCTCAGCGTCTCATCGGTGCGCAGGTACGTCAAGGATATAGAGGAGAACGGTGTTCTTGGAAAGGAGCCGACGGCAAGGAAGAGCTCATGGGATGCCGAGGCCGTCGAATACCTGAAAGGATACTACCTCTCGTTCATGAGGCAGACGAACGTGGTGTCCAAGAAGGCCGCATACGATGCTGTGGTCGCCAAGGCCGCGGAGAAGGGCTGGAGGATAGGAGGAAGGACTAGTGCATATGACCTCCTCTCCGAAATCCCACAAATCCTTGTCAACTATGCAAAGGGTGGAAGCAGGGCGCTGGACAACTTCTTCTACATCAGGCGTGACTGGACATCACTCAGACCCAGTCAGATTTGGATCGGGGATCAGCACATCTGCGACTTCTGGGTTGTGGACAAGAGCAATCCCGAAAAGCCCCATTACTACAGGCCTACACTGTATGTCTGGGAGGACGGAGCGACAAGATGCATAGCAGGGCTTGCCGTCGATGAGGACTACTCATCGGAGACTGTTCTCGAGGCTTTGAAGATGGGCATCAGAAGGTTCGGTCTTTTCGACTGTACCTACAACGACAACGGAACAAGCGAATGCAGCAGAGCAGTGACACAGGTGATAGATGATCTGATCCTCCTTTCGAACGGCAGAAGCCAGATGAAGGACCTCTCGGAACTCTACCGCACTGAAGGCGGTCATTATGTGGTCGAAGACCCTGATGGGAATCCCGTATCGGTGTCTGACAGCCCGGCTGTATGGAGGAGGGACTACAGGAGGATCTATGCGAATGTCCGGAATGCCAAGGCCAAGCCGATAGAGAGGCTTTTCAACACCATTGAGACGAAGATGGCCCAGCGTGGGATTCCAGGGCATGTCGTGACGCTCAACGCCCCTGCGGATCAGAACGAGAAGGAGCAGCAGATGCTGGACAGGCAGAAGGCACTCGGTCAGATCCTTACGCTTGAGCAGTTCATGTTCGAACTTGTCAGGACGATAGATGAGTATGAGCGCAGCTATCACACTGCACTGAAGATGAGCCCTCTTGAGATGATGAGGAAGCACATCAGCGAAGGCTGGGTTGCAAGACGCCCGGACGACAAGGATCTCGACTTCATCTTCCTTACTAGGACGCAGGCGAAGATCAGGAAGGGGCGGGTGATGATCAACGGCACCGAATACATCGGAGAGGAGCTCCCGAGAGCTGTAGTTGGATTTGCCGACGTAGGGCTTACCCTCCATGAGGGGGAGATGTGCAACCTCCGCTATGACAGGATGGATCCTTCGAGGGCCTATGCGGTGTTTCCCAATTCGCCGGTGAGGATAAGGCTTCTAAAGCCTGTTGATTCGATATCGATGCTGGATGACGACCTGATGAAGGAGGCGATCGGATGGAAGCGCCGTCAGATGGCCGCAGTCAAGGAGATATTCAGGACGCTCGAGATACCGGAGGCGGATGTTATGGAATCCACCGTCTCTGCGGAGATAGCGGAGGCTGAGAAGAAGCTGATAGCTTCAGACGATATCGTCGATGAGCCCCGAAGGCCTGTAGGGCGGATTGGGATGAGGAGAGCAAGGCAGGAGTTCTTCTCCTCGGATTACGAGCACTACAGGTGGTGCCTGGAAGAGCTCATAGAGGGAAACGGCTTGAAGGCGGAGGACAGGGCCTTCATGGATGAATATGAGACGAGGGACAGCTACGAGCAGGAGAAGAGCATATGGCAGGCCCTCAGGAGAATGGGAGGATTGGAATGATGATTGGTTTGAATGAGGTTTTTGAAGAATACAGGAGAAGGGAGAAGAGGGATGTGTCCCAGGCAGAGTTTGCAACATTGCTCGGATGGTCTACGGCTACGGTGTCCCTGCTTCTTTCCGGCAAATACAACAGCAGCGACAAGGAGGGTAAGATCAGGCAGGCCGCACAGAGGCTTCTGGGCAATGACTATTCGGCTTCCGATATCACGGAAGGGGATTGGACTCCGATATCCGTGAGAAATGATGTCATCATTGCGACTCCTGACTTCACTGATACGTATTCCCTCTGCAACGCTCTTCTGGACGACAATGAGAGCCTTACGGCTTCCATAGGTCTCGTCACCGGTGCGGCAGGAAGAGGCAAGACGACGGCTGTAAGGAAGTTCGTGGCGGATCATCCATATAACACGACCTACATACTGAACATGGGCTATACGAGGGCTGCGCTCTTCAGGGCTATCGCCGAAGAGCTTCTCGGAAGAAGCTACGGCACATACTGGAGGAATCTCAACCTGATCCTCGAAGCTACTAGGATTTCTAGAAAGGTCATAGTCATAGATGAGGCGGACAGGATGCCGCTGTCGCTTCTCGAAGACCTGAGGACCCTCAATGAATCGGGCAGGGTTCCGATACTGCTTGTAGGCGAGCCTCTTCTGACATCGACGGTGAGGAGGGCCGACAGGATCGAGTCCAGGATAAGGAAGCCGCGGATTGAGTTCAGGCCTCTCGATTACCTTTCGCTCGCCGCACTCTATCAGGAGGCATGCGGACTGAGCCTCTCGAAGGATGTGGCGAAAGCCCTCGTGAAGATATCGAATGCGGATTTCAGGATAGCTGCGAACGACATGCAGGCCATAGTGAAGCTGATGAACGTCAACCATTACAAGGTCTTGGACCAGAAGGTGCTCGATGAATATGTCAAGAGAGGATAGGAGCAACCTTTTCGGGACGTCGAACATTCTGGATCAGATGAAGCTGTTCCTGATGTCCCAGCCCAGGCATATGGCGGATGAGTCCTACATGAGGAGCGTCTTTTCCGATGTCTCCTCAGGAATGTTCCTTTCATCCCTGATAGCCCTTGAGACCAGAGGTTCGATAGTCCGTCAAGGTGGGGCTGTAAGGGCTGTTGAAGAGAACATCGGAATAAGAGGACAGCTCAGCGACAGCCTATGGAAGGTAGCCAGGATGGAGAAGGTGTTCACTATAAAGGTCCTTTCGGATTATGTCCCCGAGGCCTCAAGAGCATTCATCCGTGAACTTCTACAGGACTGGATCAGCCTTGGCGCTATCAAGAAGACGGGCGTCTTGAAGGATAGGAGGTCGAACATCTTCACAGTCGTCAAAGACAGCCCCATCAGGCCGAAGAAGGAAGTCGTCTGGCATCGTCCGTCGGATCTGGTGGACGGCATATGGAGGATGGTCCAGGACTTTGGAAGAAGAGGGGAGGCTTTCACTTCCCTTGACATCTCAGCAAAGGTGGGTGTTTCGAAGAGGTATCTTGCGGACCTCCTGAGGCAGTGGCGGAGGGAAGGATACATAGAAGCAGCCACGGATAAGAGAAGATGTACGGATCCTGTGGTCTACAGGTGTGTATACATGGGTGCGAGACCGAACGTCGAGACACGTTCGAGGATGAGGAGGGAGGCGTAGATGGAAAGGTCAAAGATGATAGGGCTCATCCATGGCAAGGCCCAGAAGACGTACCGCTGCCGGATGTGTGGAAGACTGCATGCTGGACCCGTATGTCTTGAGTGCGGTTCATCCGCCATCCAGGATCCTCTTACCGGGTTGGCTTATGAGGGCTTTCTTTTCGCTCTCACCGGTAAGACGAGCTGCAGGGCGCTTTCAGACCAGGAGCTTGAGATGGTCTTGAAGAACCTCAGCATGATAGGTCTGGAGCAGGAGAGGCGGAAGATGAAAGAGGCATGGGTTGCCAGGAGGAAGCTCATGGGGGTCATCAGAAGCCAGGCGACCAGGATGTTCGGACTCAACGCACAAGCCAGGGTGGACGGCTTCTGCGAGAAGTGCATAAGGAGGCCTCTGGATCAATGCAACGAGAAGGAGCTCAGGAAGGTTATAGGCTGGCTCAGAAGGCTTGAAAAAAGCAGGAAGGGCGAAGGGTATACTGGAGGTAGGAATGATGAAGAAGGCAATGTATCGGTTGATGATGGATAGGCTCATGACGCTGATGCTTCATCTGCTTGTCAGTGCGGTCATGGTGATGTTCCTGTGGCTGCTGCTGCCCCTGCCGTCGGCTGTGGCGGTGGTATGCTGCTCGGACACGCTGAAGCATTTCATCATCTTGTTCTGTCTCGGAGATGTGGAGCTTGATGCCGTGCTCTCCGATGCAGTTGGAATCATATTGGGGGCGGCCATGATAGTGGCGCTCACATAGAGGAGGAATGAATGATCAAGGAAATCGACGGAATCAAATATTATCTGAAGAGTGACGGATCTCTAATACCGGAGTCGCAGGTTAAGGACATCGACAAGCTTCGAGACCAGACGGTGATGGAGGCCGCCGATAAGCTGATGACGCTTAAAAGCTCCATGATCCGCCTCAAGGCGGAGGTTGTCGATGACATCAACGAGTTCCTGGCTGTCTCTGCGGAACAGTACGGTGTCAAGCTCGGAGGGGAAAGAGGGAATCTTACTCTGACAAGCATGGATGGAGCTGTCCGCATCGAGTACAAGAACAGCGACACGATCACGTTCAACGAGCAGATCCAGGTTGCAAAACAGCTCATAGACGATTATCTGGATGAACTCACCAAGGATTCAAACCCGGAGCTCAGGACAATCGTCTCAGCTGCATTCAGACTCCGCCAGGGTCGCATAGATGTGAAGAGCGTCCTGAAGCTCCGTGAATACAATATTAGCGATGACAGGTGGAAGAAGGCAATGGATATCATAGACGATGCCAAGCAGATAGTCTCCACGAAGAAGTGTCTCCGGCTCTATGTACGCAACAAGCTCACCGGGGCGATGGAGAACCAGCCTTTCGATCTGAGTACGCTGTAAGGGGAAGAGATGGAAGATACTCTGGACCTCTTCATTGAAGAAGCAAACCATTTTGTTGTTGGCCATAATAACCTTTCCCTGCTGGACTACTATGCCCGGCAGGGTTTCCTGTTTCTCAACACCCGGCAGGTGCAGAACGTCCTCAACAAGACCTACGGACAGATCCGCTATGCGATATTCAGCTATGAGCTGGATGCCTTCCTCATAGATGGCGACTACCGCATAACGCATAAGGCCGTCATGGATTATATCAATGCCGAACAGGAGAGATACGAGGAGACATATCACTACATCATGAGCCGCAGGGAGCTCTCCGGTGTCTATGCGGCCGCAATGGGGTACAACCTTTCCGGAGCTGTTAAGGCACTCGCTACGAAACGCTACCCGGTCACGGCCATAGACGGGCTTCTGGAGAAGGATAGGACATATGAGTATGATGAGCTTCCCCAGGGCGAGACCGTAGTGAGGGACTATTATGACATAGATAGCCTGGGGCTTCCCGATGAAGCTTCGGTGGGCGATTGGGCGAGGATTCTCAACATAGCACCGCAACGGCTGATCCGGGATTTAAAACCGTTGAAAAGCGTTTATTTAATATCGTTTAAAACGTTTAAAGAGTATCTCGTAGAAAGAGAGTTTGTGAACATGAACATCCCTATAAAAGAGGGCGATTCGCAATCCGATGAGGAAGCTTCTATGCAGCTGGAATTGTTCTGAGAAAACACGATAAAACAAAGGTTGAAACGCTTAAACAAAGATAAAAAATGTTCAAAATAGCTGGATTTCGTTTCAAAATGGCGGATTTTGTGTTCAAAAATTTCGGATTGTACAG
>CALUYR010000341.1 GCA_944325045.1 Candidatus Gastranaerophilales bacterium | reverse complement strand
TATCAGTTTTGTGTTGCTTGGATTCGGCATGAAATCCTCCTTACATCCATGCTCTCACATGGGAAGGGGAGTGTTTTTCACTGTTTTCCGATTCTCATATCCGTACGTTTAAGAAAAACACCGTTTAAAAGGCGTTTATTAAACGTTTTAAACGGGGGGTCACCCCGAAAGTGGTATAATTTCATATCCGCGGAGAAAGACAGGCCTTAAAATCGATTTTTCTACAAAGTTGTTTTCGTTGCTTTTTCATTGTCCTGGTGTCGGTCGTTTTTCCAAAAGTCAATTAAAAGGGAATGAAAGAGTCAACTAAAAAGGGAATGAAAGAGTTAACGGAAAAGGGCATGAAAAAACCCGCTCTTTTTGAAAGCGGGGTTTGGCTGGTCTTGGGGGTTCCTCATCGGCCTACCGCGACCACTTAAATGATAGCATTTCGGCGTCTGGTAATCAATAAAAAACCCGTCCACTAGGAACGGGAGCTTCTGACGTTGGAGACATGGGGATGCCATGTCTACCGCCATCGATAATTATGATATCGTACTCAAATCAGAAGGTCAAGTTTTGAATCGGCAAGAGCAGGGGAAAGCAGTTCCTTGTTGGAAAGCTGCACCATCTTACCATCGAGAATTACGAACATCTGCTTTATCACTCTGTTTTTCGCCTTTGAAGGGATACTTACTTTAATCATCTCCTTTAGCGGTTCAATTTGGCTCTTTCCTGCCAGAGTTGCAACTACTGTCTGAGCTTGATCATAGCCTCCAAGTATCCGCTTTTCGAGAGAGCGTATTGTCAGAGATTTCGAATCAGGGTTTTTGAATTCCACCCTGTCCACTCCATTGAGCCAGGCGTCCCATGACTTGTTGTTTTTGATTTCATATGGGGCGTTCATCTCGACGAAGAAACCGTTGTCTGCAAGAACCTCCGCTGTGGCAAGATTTAGCTTGAACTCCTTCTCCCTCTGAAGTTTTTCCGGATACCTTATACCTCCTGTGGCTCTCTCAATGGTCACATAGCCGCTCTTCTCCTCCTTGAAGTCAGCTGCGAGGTTCTCCTTTGCAAATGCGTTGATATCGCTCTGGAGTCCTGATTCTATGATCCTGTTCTGCTGGCTTACGGTGGTGGCCCAGAAGGTGTTGTCCTTGGCCGGTATCTTTCCGAACGATGTGGATGGGGAAGGGGAGTAATCCTCTCCTCTTGCGTTTATGGCCTTGTTCTCGGCCTTGACCGCACTGAGGTTCCTTGCAACCTCTTCAGCCTCGCTTCCCATGATCTCCCTCACGGTCGAGCGGCAGTTGTAGTGCAGCGGCGGCCAGTTGTCGTCCCACCATGGGTCGGTGGCGGGGAGGATGACTCCGCTTCTGGCCCTGCATATGTCGCTCTGCCTCTCATCCTCGATACCTACGAACTGTAGGAACTGCGGAGGATCGTTGACGATGTCGAAAGCCTTGGCCGCATTGTAGTCCTTCTGGAGGTTCGTACGGAACACCAGGTCGAAATACTGGCTGTAGCCTATGTCCTTGCCCGTGATTTCAAGCGCATCCTCGATGAACTTCTTCACCGATACCTCTGAGGACTTGAGCTGCTTGACATATGCATCCTTGACCTTGGAGATCATGTCGATCTGGCTGAGGCGGCCGATTGTGAAGGCCTGCGTCCTGAGGTCGGCAGAGAGCTTCTCGAACTGCTGCGGTGTGCAGTTCATCCTCCTCATGGCCTCCCTGACCGCATCATCGTACGGACTTTCGAAGTCATAGGAGAAATCTGCGAAATCATCATCGTCATGTCTGTCTGAAGATGAGTGCCTCAGACCGAGCGCCCAGGCTCTCAGGAGCATCTCGTAGATGTCCCTTATGAGTTCCTCATCCTCTTCCGGCTTCCATGAGGAGAATAGTTCCCCGTCGGTCATGTTCAGAATATCCGGATTCTCCTCAAGATGCCTTCTGAATTCCTTAATGGTCTCATCGATCCTTCTCTCGATCCTCGGCCTGTACTCGTCCTCGACCGCTATTACCTGGCGTACCTTCCTTATCTCCCGCTGAGCAAGATCATCGGAAGTTTTTTTTTAGAGTTTCCGTCATCGGAGAAGTTGAATGCGGTTCCCATGGTGGCCATGGAGGTAGATGTTGGTGCTTCAAGCTCATCATCTTCATCCTCCGGCTCGGGAAGCCCGTATTGTGCATACATGGCCTTCCTGGAAATCGGAATTCCCGCCTGGTATGCCCTCAGCACCTCGTCGAACGAGGCCTTGTCCTCCGTATCGAAGGAAAAGACAGGGGAGGGCTCGTCCTCTCCGAAGTTCACGGCGATTGAATAATCCACAAGTTTCTGCAGTGTATACCGCAAAGCTCTTGCATCATTTTCATATGCAGCGTTTTTAGTTCGTTCCTGGACTGTCCCGAGCGCCTGGGTGCCGGTCTCGGACACGTTGGTCGCAAGGGCCTGTCCAGTCATACCGTATGATATCTGGAGGTCGCATGCGGTGATCAGTGAGTTGAAGTCCGCAACCGACCCACCCATGCTCAGCTGCTGTATTGCGTTCACGTTCGCAAAAGCCCCTCCGCTTCCCGATGAGATCGAGAGAATGAGGTCTGCGAGGTTGTCCGCTGTCTCCTTCGCCTTTTTCGGATCCGACTGTTCGAAGAGCACCACGAGGGATGGCACTGAGAACTTCTCTGTCGCGGTAAGCCAGAACTGCCATCCGAGCGTCTTGAACTTCCATGGCCAGTATACCCTCCTGAGATACGCCCTTCCGTACTGCCTGTTGTAGCTGTCCCCTTCGTTGCGGTGGACTATCCATTTATACGGCTGGTTGAGCGGTGTGAGCGTGTCGTAGAAGAGCTCCCCGTCGGTGTTGAAGCGGTAGCGGTTTATGTCGTGGATGTCGAGACCGGCTATGTAGTAGAACCCATCCCTGTCGCGCTCCCATATGATCTCCGCAGGCTGGAAGCCGTAGGTGAGGGCTCCGTCCAGGAGGATGAAGGCCCATTTCCTGATCTCAGCCTCCGTAAGGTGTCGGGATGCATAGTCGTTGACTCTTCCGCTCTCGACATCCGTGAGGTAGCAGGGGAGGTTGCTTGTCGCATTCCTCCTGTCCTCGAAAAGGGAACCGACCCTCGCATCCTCCTTCATGTCGTCGTAGATCCTGAGCCCCCTCATGGAGCCCCTTATGATGTTCTCGGGGCTCGGCAGATAGTTCCAGATCTGCGAGTCCCTGATTATCTTCACTTCCAGGTCTTTTCTGTTCTTTGCGTCAATAGCCATCCTTGTACCTCCCTATGATCCCAGGCAGTTTGCTTGTCCTCTTGGCGCTCGTTCCAAGTGCAGAGCCCAGCCCCCTGTTGAATGAAAGATATGCGTAGCTCATCGCATCCACCGGTCCGTCGTTGAGCCCTTTTGTCGGGAAACGCTGCACCTTCATGAGGAACTCCGTGTCCTTGAGCTTCTCCGAGTGCTCCCAGGTTCCGTTCTCAAGGAAAGGCTGAAGCGCCGTCGCCCTGGTCTCCTTGCTCCCCTTGGCCGAAATGGGAACAAGAGGAAGCGCGATCCCCTGTGGAAGCAGCATCTCCTGTAAAAGCTTCATGTACACCCTCTGGAACGCCACCTCCTCCCATGCGATCATCGTCGGGCTGTATTTCCTCCAGAACCTCACAATCTGATCTACGAGTTCCGTGACCGTCGCACCGTCCTTGCACCATGCATCAACCGATAGGTATCTTCCTGTAACCATATGTCGTCCGAGGACGAAGAGAGCGGCATCATCCGAGCCCTCTGCGTTCGGGTCCACCCCCATGTGCATCTCGTATTCCGATGCGTCGAAGGAGGAGGGGCTTCTGAAGCTGAAGATCTCACGAGGGAGTATCTTGTCCCTACCGCCTGTTATGATGCTCATGTATTCGACCATGTATGTCTGGCTTCCAACTTCGCTCCTTTTGAACTCAAGCTCCTCTATCGGCCAGAGCTCGGGCCATAGCGCGACCCCGTCCGAAATCTCCGCAGAGAGCCTTACCGCGAGCCACCTTTCGAGGCTTCCTTCCTCGACGCGCTGCTGAAGGCGGTACATCGGATCGAGCTCGTTGTAGATGGTGTTGAGGTAGAGTATGACCGCATCCTTGGATAGTCCGAAGATTGCGGATACTATCCAGTCATAGATTTGGTCGAGCATCTTCGGAGAGTTCTTGTTCTGGTCGCTTGTGAGGTCGTCCAGGATTATGAGGTCCGGTCTCATGTGCTTGTGCACCAGTCCTCTGATGTTGGCCCCCATTCCGACGGCTGCGAAGACAGCCCCGTTCTTGAGGCTGTACATCCCCTTGTTCCAGATCGGGCCCTTGAGGTTCCCGTAGTCCTTTATGAGCTTCTCGTTGCTTTCGAACTCGCTCATGGTGTCGAGTAGGAATGCCTCGGCAAGCTCCGCATTCGCCCTGAAATACGTCACGAACTTCACATAGTCGTAGCAGCAGAGCCAGATGAGGAGTATGCGGGCGAATATGGTGGATTTGCCCTGTTCCCTCGGTGCTACGAGCAGGAGTCCTCTCAGGACGTCTATCTCCTTCGGTAGGTGGCGGAATTCCGCCCTGTGGTATGATGCGAGCCTCTCTGCCTGCTCCCTCGTCACATGCCATTTCCATCTTCCCGCCTCGTTCCTCGCAGGGTGCTCGAATATGTCGAATACCGCCTTCTGCCATCCTGCCGGCTCAAGCCTCACATATTCAGGGAAATAGTATTTAGCGAAGGCCGATATGTCCGCCCTGAAACGCTCGTATCTCGACTTTGCCGCCTTGCTCTCCTTCGAAATCAGAGATGCGGTCTTCTTATCCAGGTCGAGAAGCGACAGGAGAGGGGAGTAGTCTATATCAGGGGTCTTTATCTCATCACTCACAGGGCACCTCCATGTGGCTTGCCAGCTCGAAGAGTTTCTCATAGAGTGCAGGATTGTCCCTGTAGAGCACCGTCTTCAGCTGTGCCATGAAGTCGTCCCTGGCTCTTGCGTACAGGCTCTGGTAGTCCATCCTCTGCTTTACAAGGTCGGTCTTCACTTTCGTGATGTCCTTGACGAATTTCGCAAGCTCAGGGAGGTCTTCGAAGTCCATGGCCTCGATCGTCTTCACATATTCGAAAGCCTTCGCAATCAGGAAGTCCGCGGACGCCTCGTTGACATCGGTCGCAGGCTTGCTCCTGATGACGTCGATGAGCTGCGCAGTCTCCTCGCGGGCCTTCTGGAGCTCCTTAGCGATGGTCTTGTTCTTCTTCAGTGTCCGCCTGATGGATTCCCTCGATATCTGGTATCCTTCACTCCTGAGGCTCTCCTCGATGTCCTCAAGTGTCATGCCGTCCTCATACATCTTAACGACCTTCTCCACGATCCCGTAGAGCTCGGCCTTCGTCCGCCTTAAGTTCTCGCCCATATCTATTCCGCCTTCTCCTCCATGATGGTTATGCCCTCATCCCCCTTGATCCTCTCCACGACCTTCATCCCCTCGGGGGTGATCTCATAGAAAGCCTCGCATCTGTTCGATATCGGAGATTCGACCTCCTTCTTCCTGATGTAACCCGACTGTGCGAGGTAGGAGATCGATCTCTTGATGTCGCTTGTCGTGTAGTATTCGTAGTAGCCGGAGATGATGGATGTCTCCTTCACACGCGCAGGCGCGCTGTCATATATGAATATGAGGATGTCACCCCTCAGAACTTTCAGTATGGTCTTGTTCGTACGCATATGCTCATCCTTTCAGCACCTTGTCCAGTTTGTCGTTGAGATTCCTGATCTCGTTGCGCCATCCCGATACGACCTCCTGCACATATGTCCTCGGTGCGTATTCGGTCTCTATCACGCGGATCCTCTTCTCAAGCTCCTTGTCAACTTCCCTAAGAGAATCGACCATCTTCTCTGTCGCAGCCTTGTGTTCGGCTATGTCCTCTGCGATGGCCTCCTCGTGCTTCGTAAAGCGCCTGTCGAACTTCTCCTCGTGCTCCTTCAGATGCCTCTGAATCCGGGCGTTGTCCGCCTTGACCTCACGGAATAGAAGGATGAATATGACTACCAGCAGTGCCAGGAAAGGCACAGTGCCGAGGCTGTTTATAACGGACAAAAATTCCATCAGGCCTCCTCCTTCAGTTCATTATCAGGGCAGTCAGGGCTATCCCCGAGGCTATCACCGTCAGCACTGTCAGCATGACGTTCTGGCTCTTCAAAGAAGAAATCTGTCGCTCCTGCTCTTCTGAGTAGCTCCTGAAGGATTCGCTCAGACTCCGATTCAAGCTCGTCATATCTTCCAGCGATCTCTTCAATTCTTCTTGAGGCTCCTCTATAGCCGTTAACTGCTCTTCTAAGCTCGTCAAGCGCTCCTGTGCTCTCCCTAAGGAGTTCTCTTGCTCTTTCAATGTCAGACCTAGCGAGTCCAGCTCCGTCTCCAATAGCTCTGACTGACTCCTCAAATTTCCCAAGCTGATCTGAAGCCCGCTCTGCAAGCTCCTGCGCTCTTCTGATATCTCCGTCAACCTCTTCACGAGATCCGCTGTCGGAACGCTTCTGAGATCTTCCGAGCACAATCCCTGCAATGAACATAACAGGAAGAACGAGATAATGAAGAACCTTCTTAACCTTCTGCCACACATCACTCCTCCCTCACCTTGTCGTAGAGCTTCGTTGCCACATAGCAGCATACGGCCCCATGCACTATCCCGTAGAGCAGGAACGATTCCATGAAAAGCTTCCAGCCATCACGGGTGCTTATGATTAGGCCAAGGAGGAAGCCAATAAAGATATCAATGGAATACAACGCACCCGTGATGCCGGAAGTGGTTTGAATGACTTTCTTAATAGGATTGTCGCTCTTGCTGAGAACCGCTTTTTTAAAAGCTTTCCCGACAATCCATGTGAACGGAATCAGAATTAGAAACTCGGATTTGATATATGATGTGAATGTTTGAAACAACTGCATATTTCCTCCTACTCATAGCGTAGCAGAGTAGGACTGATGGTTTTTTAATAGCAGGTCTTCACCTTGAAAATACGGCGATTTGATATTATTCTAAAACAAGAGGAGAATAGCTATGGATAAGGAGAAAAGGGATATCGATTATAAATGGTTCCTGGATAATCAGGCAGAGCTGTTTAAGAAGTATCCGGATAAGTTCCTCATCATATCTGAATGCAACATCTTAGGTGCTTTCGATACGTTTGAAAACGCTATGAAAGAGGCGTTAAAGCAGAAAAAAGCGGGAGAGTTTCTAATCCAGCAGTGCGTGAAGGATTCGTCCCCAATTCAGTATTATAATAGGGCGGTGTTTTTCAAATGAGATATGAGGAATGGGTGAGAAGAGGGGGTGCCATTACATTAAGGAATCCTGATCCGACATTGAACACCATCCATGTACCTGTTACAGTACGCACAATACCTGCATTGTGCAGTGATGGAAAAGCGAAAGTTTTCAACACATTTGCTTTGATTGATACTGGAGCCACTGTCAGTGCGATAGATTCAGGCGTAGCGAAATCTTTAGGTTTGATTCCTATATCAAAAGCTAGAGTGAACGGTGTTCATGGATCATCCACCGTAGATATGTTTTCATTCAATATGGACATAGGGGATTCTCTGCATATTAATGTAAGTATGGCTACGGAAGGGCAGTTCAGTACGAGCGAATTCAAAATTTTGATTGGAATGGACATACTTAGACTTGGAGAGATGTACCTTGGGCAGGAAGAGAAAGACGGGAAATGCGTAGGTACGATATTTTCATTTTCCATACCTGCTACAGGAGATTCCATAGACTATGTCGAAATGCTGAACAAAGCTAGACAGTCAAAGATGAAAGAGCTTTCAAATAAGAATTGAAGTTAGTAGGGGTGGCGGTGCAGCCATCCCTATTGCTTTAAATATGCCATTCTTTTTTTGTCTGAATGGAAAATGCCTGCTTATTAGGTGCCGTTGGTTTCCCCATATTCTTTGAACTTTTTATCCACCCGTATTTTTCTTATTTCATCCGAAAGTTCGTTTTTCAGTTTTATGAGCTCAAGGAAATTAAAGCAGTAATAAATCAATATCCAGAAAATGTAATAGTCGGATAGAACATGCAACGATACTTTGAACCATTTGAATTTAAACTCATGGTCAGGGTATGGCTTTATGAAGAATATCGTTGCAAAAATGAGCAGATATACGAAGCATTTTGTCACATATCCGATGTTGGCCCTGATTCTATCTACATATTCTTGATTGTCTATCTGGTCGAAAGGCATTGCAAGGGACTGGGATACCGCTATGGGCATTATTATTCCTATGATGCTGATTAAGACGGGGATGA
>CALUYR010000340.1 GCA_944325045.1 Candidatus Gastranaerophilales bacterium | reverse complement strand
TTAATGTTTCTCAGTAGGAAATAAGATATAGAACTTTTATTAAATACGGATGAATATCATGGCCATTTGAGTGACCTGCCATTTTATTACCAAAATCTCCTTCATCTTTGTTTGCATCAAAATCAATACGAGAATACATCATCGCTGGAGTCGTTTCAGTAAAATTACCGGCATTGGCGAGTGTTGCACTATTTAGCCACATTGCACCGCCTGCCGCCATCAAAACACCAGCATTTCCATTTACATGTGTATTGAATCTGGCGGTAATGCTTCTTTTTTTTGTGTGGGCATGTTACTATAATTACATGAGGCGAACTATATTAGCAAAAAAGTATCATAAATCTTCAGCTCGAAAATATCGCAAAAGAAATGTGATTCTTCCATCTGGTAGAAGAGTTTACGAGAGCTCTCTTATTCCTGCTGATGGAATAATATTACCAATAGAAGGGAACGAATCCTTATTCAACTACTTCCTTACCAAGTAACGATTTTGCTTAGTCTTCTTGATATTCCTTTGCTTGTTTTTCTTAAGTATCTTATTGTCGTCTGTATTGAGGCATGGCCCAACAGGTCTTGCAAGAACTTGAGGTCTTTGCATTTCTCGTAAACATTTCGAGCAAAGAAGGCCCGAAATTCATGCGGGTGCAATGGTTCTTTTGGAATCTTATATTTCTTAGCGAAAGCATGGAATCGCTTTCGGATTACTCCATCAGAATAGGGAAGTATCAATCCTGGTTCTCTGAATTTTGATAAGACTTCATTCCTAAGTGAGGAGGGGAACCATACCCTTCTATATTTACTTCCTTTGCCGCAGACATCAACATATCCAACCTTAAGGTCTTCGAGCTTAATTTGTAGGAATTCGCTTATTCTGACACCTGTTCCAGCAAGTACTTTAACAGCAGCCCACCATCTTAAGTTGCCGTCTTCGAGCAGACAGTTGCATAGCTTTTGGTATTGTCCCATAGTCATTTGGTTTTCAACAAACTGCTGCATCTGCACTTTCACTGGTTTCAGCCTCCATCTTGCCTTACTATATTCAGCGTATTTGTTAATTGCATGTACTCTGATATTAACCGTTCCTGGCTTATGGTTCTGCATCTGTAGTTCTTTCCATTTGCATACATCGTCAAATGTCCATTTATATCCTTCTCTTTCGTAGAGAGATAGTGTGTTGCAGTAACTTTCAACCGTTGAATTCGATAGTCCTTTTCGCTTCAGATATCTTCTGAATTTTTCAATTTCCATTAAAAAACCTCCTTTTAGTAAAACATTTTTAGGAGGTATTTTAATGGTAAGTTTTATTTTTCTGTATCTATCCTGATTTTAACCATGACCTGGACCTGTACTCTTCCGTTCTGTGTGCTTGTAATCCTGATGCTTTTCCACCCGGATGTTGTTATGTTTACTTCCTTGTCCCTCGTTGTGTTTCCGATACTTTCTGCACTTTGGTAAGAGGCACCTCCATCATTTGAAACAGCCAGAGTCATTCCTGCGGGGGATGTTCCTTCGATTATTCCAAGCACAATATCATGTGAATGTGGAAATTCTGTCAAACGGTGCGAATGTCCACCATCTGTCAAGATAGGTTGAGGTGCGTTGAATTTAATTCCAGAATTAGATCGTTGAACACTCACTGTGACAGAATTATTAGGGCCTACTGCTCCTCCTGCATTATGGCTATGGCCTGCATCTGAAATGCCACCTCCGATTAACGAAAGTTGAATACCAGTAGTTGCTGAATCTATTTTTATTATTCCCGATACTTCTCCAGCCCCAGCGGAATACGTCCTGAATTTCTGCCCTTTTACAGAGACTTTTACATAATCTATCTTCCCCTCTGGAATGTAAAAATCAAAGATGGCCGGGTGACTTGAATCCAGTGAGTCGTTGAAAGTGTAGGGTAGGTACTGCACCACTTCGGCAAAATTACCGTAAAGCTTTCCCGTCTCAACATCCAGATAGAAAAGTACCTTTCCGTTGTTTCTTATTTCTATGACCGGATTGCCGTTCCCGTCGTCCTCCATGAATCGGCATAACAGCCCTTCCTTCAGGCTTCCGCTTCCTATGCTCAGGTTCCTTGCCACAAGCAGGTCTACAAATATGAGTGCCGCATAGATTAAGGATCCCGTCTCCTTGGCAATCTGGAGAGCATCCTTCTGTGCGGCCATGACCACATCGGAATCCGTCGTCTCGTTCCATACCTCATCTATGGCGGAGTATTTGTAGAGATGGTATTGAGTGAACTGGGAATTAGTCGCCCCTGTATATAGGAAGAAATCACCATCGAGAGGGTTTTCCGGAATATCTGGGCTTGCACCTCTATATGAGCCGCCGTCTGTCGCTTCAATCCTTGTAGGAGCTGACCACGAGCCCTGAAGATTACCTGTCGATGTGAACATCCCCATGCTCATCCATACAGGGGCAAGCCCGTCAGGTATCTTGTCGAATGTCCACCCTGAAGGTTTTTCTCCGACCGGGGTGGATGGAGTGGTGTAGGAGCGCATGTAGATGAAGCGTGGGGAGGCTCCATCCTGTCCGGGGCTTGCCGCCCCTGAGCCTTGAGTCCCCTGTGATGTTGAAGAGACATCCTCGAATGCGGCGATGGAGCATGCCGTGTATTTTACTGCGGAATTCCCGTCCGTCTCCGTTGAGCTTGTGATCTGCACATATCCGTCGAAGAGCCCTCTCTGTTCAAGGCGGTATATCGCTCCTGGCTCAAATCTCTTAGGCGAGTTGAACTGTATGTTGAAGCATCCGCAGCGGAGGTACATCCATCGGATTTTCGTAAGCCTCTCCGCAGATTCCTTGTCGAATACATATGCCGTCTGATATACATCCGGATTGGAACAGTTTTCGGGGTATGATGTGGTGACCTTGTAGCTTTTGATGAGGGCATCCCCGTAGATGTTGGCATAGTAGAGCCTGGCTGCTTCTGTCCCTGTGTTCTTGTATCTCAGGCGCGCCCTGAGCGCCTCGTATACGATGTCCTGGCTTTCTGTGATCGGGTCTATCTTGACAGACTCGTCCTTCTTGTCTTCAAGCCTCCAGTTCGATGAGGATATCAGGGCGAGCTCCTCGTTCTTCAGTCTTGTCTTTCCTTCGAGGTAATCGGTGTCGAGATAGTCCGTTCCATAGTCCTGCCAGGTCTCTATTATGTCCGAATCCTCGGGCCAGTAGTCTCCCGCAGCAATCGCCTCTCCCGGGCGTGGATTGGACGTGTCCCCGATTGGCAGGTTGCCCCTCCATAGCAGGGCGTTCTCAATGATCTTGGTCTTCGGCCATTCTACGGATACCCCGTTGTATGTCTGATACCGCTTGTCCTTTGAAATCCTGCCGATGATGTCGCAAGGCCTTATGTCATCGACATTGCCTATCTTTGCTACGGCGGTTGGGAACCAGGTGAGGCTCTCGCCTTCCACTTTCAGGCAGTAGCCGTAGTCGGAGAGCAGTCCGTCTATGAGGTACCTGTATGTAGCGTCTCCTTTCGACCATGCCATGTGCTTGATGCCCTGGTTGATGTCCGGAGCATCCCTTGATATCCTGCCGCTCAGTCCTGCAAGTTCGAGGATCCTGTATAAAAGGCTTGCCTCCTTGTTCTCCCGCACGAATATGGGGAACACAGGACCTCCTACGGCTGCGGGATAGGAGGCCGACTGGGATGCGTACTCATCGAGCTTGACGGAAAAATCCACAAGCTCAAGCGGAATCGTGTCCACGGAGGAGAGCGTACTCCAGTTGACGGAGAAGACAGGGTCCATCTGCCCGTCGAATTCAATATCGTAGTCTCTCCATACCCTGAATCCTACAGGCTCGAATGAGTCCTCTACTGCCGCACACAGCCTCTCATCGAATCTGATGGAAAGCGAGGCTGATGACACAGACGACTTCCTCTCGGTGTTCATGGCCTGCTTCTGCAGGGTGTATGTTCCAGGCACATAGAGCTTCGATATGTCGTGCCAGGCTGAGTCCAGGCATATTTCAAATCTTCTCATGCCCTCTTCCTCCTTTCTATCTTCATTCCCGCCTGCTGGAGCTTGAGATACAGGTCATCCCACCCGTATACGTCTCCCTGGATCTGGATGACGGTAGTCTGTGATTGCGGGGTGGGGGACTCCGAAGAGCTAAGCGGAGTGATGGAGACGTGCTCCCTTCCTGATGCGTTGTCGCCGACCATGATGAGCTGCGGGCCGTTTGTTACGAACTCGCCGCCTTGTGCGAACTTGGGGATGCTTCCTGTTGCAAGCCCCAGTTCCTTGAGTTGGTCGACCAATGACCTGAGCTCATCGACCGTAGCCGTATCAATCGAATCGTAGAGGGTCTGGAGTACGTCTATCTCCTCCTTGATCTCCTCATCCCTTCCGCTCCAGAACTTGTCCCAGCCGGACATGGATTTATATTCATCGTTGAGCTTGTTGATCCCATCGTATAGGCTCTGCGATATCTGCACCCTTGCATCGGCGATGTCCCTTTCATGCTGCAGGTCACCGGCCTTGTCGATGAACGTCTCTTCCGATATCAGGTTCCTTTCGAGCTGCCTTTTCAAAAGGTCGTACTCGGTGTCTATCGATTCGTTGATTGAATCCGCAAGCTTCTGACGTGCATCCATCTCGTCCTGCATCGACTGGAGTATGTCTTCGGATATCGCAGAGGAGGATGCTCCCATGAGTCCTGCCGAGATTCCTGTGATCCCTCCCATGGCCATGAGTGCGAGCCCTGGCGCGAGTCCCGCCAGTCCTCCTTCCACGATGAGACGCAGTCCTGCGGATACGAACAGGGTTGAAAGCTGGCTCGTAAGATCCTGGATCCAGTTACCTAGTCCGTCGGAGACCGCATCTATCGCATCCTCCCCGGAGCCTATGGCTGAGCCTACGTTTTCGAATATCGATGACAGCCTTCCTCCGACCGATTCTATGGAAAGGCTCCTTTTGAGCATTGCCGCAAAATCCTCTCCGATGGCATCCACCGTCTTCTCGAAGCCACCCGCCTCCTCCTTGATGAGCCCAAGCGTCTCCTTCTGCCGCTCAAGGAGTTCGTTGTATTCCTCCTCTGTTATGAGTTTCGAATCAAGGAGCTCCTTGATGGACTTCTCGTATTCGGCAAGTCTTTCCTTCGCCTGTTCTTCTTCAGTAAGAAGTGATGCAAGCTCTGTAGCGGCAAGTTTCTTCAGCTCCTCCTGATGTGCAGATTCCTGCTCTTTCTCCCTCAGGCTTTCAGCTTTATCATTCAGCTCATCATACCTGCCTGCAAGGATTGTGAGTGCCTCGTTCCATTCATCAAGCTCATCCTCTGCGGGGCTTTCATTCCATAGCTTGTTGATGGCGCTCTTGAGTGCGGCCAGTTGCTCTTCGACAGTCTCAAGCTCAGTGCGTCCGAAATCGTAGGACAGGGGGATGCTGAGTGCGAAATCCGAAGCACTCATCCCGAGTGTCTTGGAAACGAGGGATTCTGTTGCGCCGCCGCTTTCCGCATTGAGGTCCGTAAGGTTTTTAAGCTCCTCCTGCTTGGCTTTTATCACTGCATCATACAGTGGAATCCTCTGTTCTATCTGCGCCCTGATCTCTTCATCCGTTGCACTTAGAAGAGCATCCTGGTCCGCCTTGTACTGCTCCTGGAGAGCTTCGATCTCCGCTTGGATTTGTTCCACCATGCCGGAATCGGTCTGGCCGTAGAGCTCAAGTACGGAGGCTGTTGTGTTCTTCTCCTCTTCTAGCATTGCGGCTCTTCTCTTCAGCGCCTCCTCCTGCCTCTTCTCCTCCTCAGTCCTCTTCTGTTCAAGCTCGTACTGCTCGGTCTTCAGGGCTATCTGCTCTTCCAGGACAG
The DNA here is from genome assembly GCA_944325045.1 of Candidatus Gastranaerophilales bacterium. GTDB lineage: Bacteria > Cyanobacteriota > Vampirovibrionia > Gastranaerophilales > Gastranaerophilaceae > UBA1221. The sequence goes on along the minus strand of CALUYR010000340.1, from coordinate 1,090 downwards.
GAAGGTAGGCTTTTTCGAAGGCAAGGACGTATCCTAATGCTCCTGGCCATTCGTCCGCAAGGCTGTCATATAGGTCTTTGATTTCGCTGAGCTCCCCGAGCGACATGTCCCGGTATTCATCCGGCTTGATTTCCGTAAGTCTTTTGGCATCCAAGTATTGATCTACGAAACGTGTGAAGAAGTTCACAGTATCGGCGGCCGCATCGGTGACAGGCTGTGTCGCACTGTTTGCAAGCTGTCCCACTGAGCCGTAATAGCGGTCGAGGGCGACCATCAGGGACTGCATTCCGGCTGCATCCGCCATCTTCTCAGCGGTTCCTGCGACCCTTTCCTGTATGTCGTCCAGGAGGAGTTTCTGAGCATCATAGAGCCTGTTCTGCTCCACAAGCTCCGTTATCTGGCTCTGGAGCTCCTTGGTGATGAATATCCCCTGCCTCCTGAGCCTCGTCATCCCTTCGACAGGCTCCTCCATCGCCCTTCCTATTGTGGTGATTGCAGATCCTATGTCCTGTCCCACGACACGGGAGAGGTCGTTTGCGGTGTCGAATATCTGCTCGAAAAGGCTTGTCGGAACGCTTTCCATGATGGCAAGGGATGCCGCTGCATCCATTGCAGCCTGCTTGTCCGCATTGGAGTAGAGCTCAAGTTCGTCGACCATGGCATCTATCTGTCTGGCTGAGGTCTCGGCGGCTCTTCCCGTGGCCTCTATCACGGACTGGAGGCGTGCGAATCCTATGTTTTCCTCCTCGGCGGCTGCGTTGGCCTTGATCATGAATGTTGCGACCTGGCGGAGTATGAGCCCGAAGGAGACGTACTGGGCTATGGTTCCTGCAAGGTTCCTGCTGAGTGTCTTCAGCGATGTGCTGCTCCTGCCTTGTGTGGAGAGTAGGGCGGCCGAGCTCTTGTTCGCATTGTCGGTCGATTCCCTTACGGAATCCACCTGTGCCTCAAGCTCGTTCAAGGCTCTTTTCGCATCGTCTGCATCGGCCTTGATTATCATTTCAAGTATTTCAGGGATGGTTGCCATGGTTCCTCCTCCTTACATTGTAGAAAAGCCGGACGCTCATTTTTTGCGCCCGGCTTCTTTCCT
>CALUYR010000339.1 GCA_944325045.1 Candidatus Gastranaerophilales bacterium | reverse complement strand
ATGACGAGGCACTCAATATGCGGGAGGAACATTTCCTCAGCGGCGTGAAGTTCACAGATGGTGAAGCGGGCTTCACCGGCGACGAGTGGTACGATGAAAGTGAGGTCATCGGTATCAACCGGGAGCGGGCCAAGAGTCAGTTTATCTCCTATCACTCCACCGACGCGGCTCTGGCCGCCGAAAAGTCCGTCATGGACAATGTAGGCCCGGAAACTTCGGAGTTTTACCAGCTTCTCTCCGGAAAGGACTGGGATTTTGCCCTGGTGGAGAACCCCGCCGAGGCGGAGAAGGTGGATGAGGCGTACCTTGCCAAGACCTACGAGGGCGATGCCTTCCAGAAGGAATATGTGCCCCAGGCCTGGCAGACCTATCGGAACGAGGACGGCACCTTCAAGTACGATGAGCCTATGTACACCAACCACTCTTTGCCCTGGTTCGGCAATTTTGAACCCCAGGACTACAACAACCCCCACGCCCCCACCCAGTACAACCCGGTGGGCTACTACCGCACCACCTTCACGGTGCCGGAGAATTGGGACGGACGGGAAATTTTCATTTCCTTCCAGAGTGTGGAGTCTGCCTACTATCTGTATGTGAACGGCCACAAGGTGGGCTACTCCACCGATGCCTTCACTGCCCATGATTTCAACATCACCCCCTACCTGGAAGCAGGGGAGAACACCATCGCCCTGAAGGTGTTCCGGTGGTCCATTGGCAGCTGGCTGGAGAATCAGGACTTCATCCGCCAGAGCGGTATCTACCGGGATGTGTACCTGTACTCCAAGGACGAGGCGGAAATCCGGGACTTCTTCGTAAAGACCCAGTTTGTGGACCGCACCAGCGTGGACAGTGATGTGAACGTCACCGTGGAGACGGATCTCCGTGCCCTCCATAACCAGCAGGCAGGCACCTATACCCTCTCTGCCCGGATTCTGGACAACAACAACCAGGAAGTGGCTGCCGCTGACGATCAGACTGTGACCCTGAATGCCGCCGGAACCTTTGAGGAAAAGCTCCGGGATGCAGGCACCACCGTTACCAGCACCATGAAGGTAACGAACCCCGCCAAGTGGTTCCCCGACACCCCCAACCTGTACAGCCTGGTGCTGGAGCTGAAGGATGCCGAAGGCAACGTGATGGAGTCCGTGGTGGAGCGGATCGGCTTCCGGGAGATCTACAAGGTGGACATTACCGCCGACGGCCGGGAGCAGATGCAGATTACCGGCCGGCAGATGGTGCTCCGGGGCGTCAACCGCCACGACACGGATCTGGAATACGGCCATGCCCTGCGGTATGAGGACTACCTGACGGACCTGACCCTCATGAAGCAGCACAACCTGAACGCCATCCGTACCGCTCACTATCCCAACGACAAGGTGCTCTACAGCCTGGCGGACGAACTGGGTATCTATGTGTGCGCCGAGGCCAACATTGAGAGCCACAGAGCCGCTTCCTACGGCGCCAAGGTGCCCACCGGCACCGGCCAGGGTATGCCGGAGTGGGTGGCTACGGTCACCGACCGGGTGGCTACCAACCTGGAGATGTATAAAAACAACCCCAGCGTGGTCATGTGGTCTTTGGGCAACGAGGCCACTTACAGCTACGCGCCCCTCAACGAAAACTACGGCTTCTGGGTGGCCTCCATGTACCTGCTGGCCCGGGACCCCAGCCGTCTGCGGAAGTACGAGCGGGAGAGCGAAAACTATCAGCACCCCTATGTAAAGACCAACGGCCAGGACCCCTGGAGCGTGGATGTGCGGAAGAACAATATCGTGGACATTCATTCCACCCAGTATGTCCTTCCCGACTATGTGGCGGGCTACAACGGCCGGATGCCCTTCATCCACTCCGAGTATAACCACGCCATGGGCCTGTCCTACGGCAACGCCAAGGAGCACTGGGATGCTATCCGGCAGAACGATAAGGCCCAGGGCGGCTTTATCTGGGACTATGTGGACCAGTCCATCCGCACCGTCCGGTACGGTACCGACGGCACCAAGGAAGAGTTCTGGGGCTACGGCGGCGACTGGATTGACAAGAATGCCAACGACGACGCCTTCTGCGGCAACGGTATGCTCTTTGCCGACCGCACCCCCACCCCCAAGATGACGGAGGCCAAGAAGGTACACCAGCAGGTGAACTTCTACGCCGACAGCCTGGAAGCTGTTCCCGGCGGCACCCTCTCTTTGCAGGTGGTGAACGAATACGAGAACACCAGCCTTGACGCCTTCTCCATCTCCTGGGAGCTGTGGGAGGACGGCATCAAGAAGCTGGGCGGCGACGACCTGAATCTTACCACCCCCGCCATGAAGGGCAAGAGCCTCATGACCGGCGACCATGTGGAGGATTTCTCCATTGAATTGCCCATGTTCGAGGCCATGGAAGGCCGGGACTACCTGCTGAACATCTCTGTGAAGCTGAAGGAAGGCAACGCCTGGGCCGAGAAGGATTACGAGATTGCCGGCCAGCAGTTCCAGCTGACCCTCCCCGGCACAGCCCAGGAGGAGGCGGAGCCCACCACCAAGGAATTTACCAAGATGGAGCAGCTGGGCAGCCGGCTGACCCTGGAAGGCATGACGGACAACAATCAGAAGTTTACCATCGTGCTGGATACCGCCAAGGGCATCATCCTCTCCTACAGCCTGGACGGCACCCTGGTGATGACCCAGGGCCCGGAGCAGAGCCTTTACCGGGCAGAGACCTATAACGATACCACCGTGGGCAAGGACGGCAACCTGAAAAATGCCGGAAGCTATGAGAACCTGTCCAATGTGGAAGTGGCTGTGACCCAGGACAACAGCCGGGTGCTCATGGCCATGAGCGGCAGCATGAAGGTGGACGCCAGCGCCCTGATGGCCTACCAGATTTACGGCAACGGCGAAATCGTGGTGCTGAGCCAGTTCCT
>CALUYR010000338.1 GCA_944325045.1 Candidatus Gastranaerophilales bacterium | reverse complement strand
ATCGTAATATTACAACGAGCCCTGAAAATATCAAGAATATACCCTCTGCGTCTCACGCAGCGAAGCGTCATGTAAGAGGGGACTTTGTCCCCCAAAAAGAAAGCAAGACCGGGTGGTTGTCCAAGCAATTATGTCATCCTGAACTTGTTTCAGGATCTTGCCCCCGAAAGATTATACCGTCGCCAGAAAACATAAACAATATACCCTTTGCGTTTCACGCAGCGAAGCGTCATGTAAGAGGGGACTTTGTCCCCCAAAAAGAAAGCAAGACCGGGTGGTTGGTCAAGCTATTATGTCATCCTGAATTTATTTCAGGATCTTACTATCGTAATATTACAACGAGCCCTGAAAATATCAAGAATATACCCTCTGCGTTTCACACAGCGCAGCGTCATGTAAGAGGGGACTACGTCCCCCGCAAGGCCGCGTTTACCTTGGCCGAGGTTTTTTCGCCATTCTACCTCTCGCCTCGTAGGGTTGCATTTACCCTCGCTGAGGTTCTGATCACGTTAGGCATAATCGGCATTGTAGCAGCAATGACATTGCCGACATTGATAAACAAATACCAAAAAAACGTAGCAACAACAAAACTAAAAAAACTCTACTCTGTATTTATGAACGCAAACCAGAGGGCGGTAGAAGATTTTGGCCCATCCGAATACTGGGATTACCCAATGACTGATGAAAATCATAATCCTATTGGAATTACTATTGATGAGTTTTTTGAAAAGTACTATGCACCTTATTTGAATGTTTCTGAGGTTAAGAAGAGAGATTTAGTAAACTATAAGGTAACAAATTACAATGGAGTTGACGCAGGCTATAATAACAATGCTATTTCCATTGGTAACATGTTTAGAATGAATGATGGAAGTTGTATTTCGATGTGGGCCAATGAGCAATATTTTGTATTTACTGCTGACATAAACTGCGAAGCCCCCCCTAATGTTATAGGGAAAGATGTTTTTGATTTATTCGAACTATACTGGCAAGGCTCCAAAAAACTTGTGGTTTCGAGCTTGATTGGTTTTAACAAGTACGGAAGAACCAGAGAGTATGCGATAGACCATTGTAAATCTTTCACGTTCGTCGGTGGGTCTCCGAGTTTTTGTTTTTCATTATTTGTTCATGATGGCTGGCAGTTTAAAGACGATTATCCGTGGTAGTTTTAATTGGTTTACTAAGCTAAAAATGGCGCAAAAATGACATTCACGTCACAGTTTGTATAATAATATTTTTTAATCATTCGGGTCTGCTGCGGAACTTTTTCGGTCAGCTTTCCAGGGAAGTTATGCAGGCAACTATTGCGTCTGACAGACGCTTGACTTTGACTATATTTATTTTCTTAAAGTCATCAGGTATTTTATTAGCAAAAGGGATTATCGCTTTTTTAAACCCAGTAGCAGCCGCTTCATTCAATCTTTTTTCTATGTTATTAACCGGGTGAATTTCTCCTGATAGACCGATTTCTCCAATGATAACAGTTTGCGGGTCAACAACAACATCTCTTGCGCAGGTCGCAATTGCAAGCGCAATTCCTAAGTCTGCACTTGGTTCATTGACGTCAATTCCGCTCATTACGTTTACATAAACATCCTGCTTGGAAAAATTAAGACCAACACGTTTTTCGAGTACCGCAAGAATTTGATGAAGTCTGCTTATATCAACACCATTTGTAACTCTTCTTGGACTTGGGTAGGATGTTGTTCCTACTAATGCCTGAATTTCAACCATTAAGGGTCTGGTTCCTTCATTGGTTACAATTATTGCGCTTCCCGGGGCTGCAACCTGAGAACGCTCATTCAAGAATAATTCATTAGGGTTTGTAATTTCATGAAGTCCGTCTGTCTGCATGTCGAAAATTCCTACTTCAGAAGTATTTCCAAACCGGTTTTTCATAGAGCGGAGCATTCTGTAGGTTTTGTACTTGTCGCCTTCAAAATAAATTACTGTGTCAACCATGTGTTCCAGAACCTTAGGCCCGGCAATATTCCCGTCTTTTGTAACATGGCCGATTACTATTGTTGTTATGTTTTTGCTTTTTGCAATGTGCATTAAAATATTTGTGCATTCCCTGATTTGAGAAACGCTGCCTGCAGAACTTGCGACATTATTTGAGTAGATTGCCTGAATACTATCGATGATTACGAAATCAGGAGAAATCTCTTCTATCTGTTTTTTTATATTTTCCATATTGGTTTGCGGATAAATGTACAAATTTTCTGAATTTATCCCAAATCGTTCTGCTCTTAATTTAAGCTGGCTTGCACTTTCTTCTGCCGAGACATAAAGAACCTTTTTCCCGGCACGGCAAAGTTGTCCGCAGGTTTGAAGGGTAATTGTTGACTTCCCAATCCCCGGATCGCCTGCAAGAAGGATTAATGAGCCCTGCACAAATCCTCCGCCAAGTATTCTGTCAAATTCAGAGATATTTGTACTTATGCGAACTTCTTCTCCTATATGAATATCCTTTAGCAGAACCGGTTTTTCCGTGTTAATAAATTCATTAGCAGCAGCATTTGGCATTTTTTGATCAAACTGAACTTCTTCAACAAGTGAACCCCAACTCCCGCATTCAGGACACTTTCCAAGATAACCTGCTGTTTCGTAACCGCATTGCTGACATATCCATTTTGACTTAACTTTAGCCATAATTCCCCTCGTAAATATCTGTTAAATTATTCCTATGTACACTTTAGACTTTTTAGATTCCTGGCTGACCGGAATCCTTTTTTGCCTTTGCTCATTAAAATCCTTTATTCGGGTTCTGTGAGTGATATCCTGCTTGCGCGTATATTATTTTTTATTCTAATTGTCTCACACGCTAAGCTTGATTCCTTTATCAGTATCCTATCATAAAAATATGTTTCTCGCTTATTATGTTACTAGTTGTGGAAGTTGTTTTCTCTTGTTATTCCCCTTGCGCTCCGGACAGCGGAGCGTAATAATGTCGTACCTCAGGCACTTTAGCCAAAAGCGGATTTTCGGAATGGTGAACAAAGTGCCCCCGTGAGGTGTCAGGAAACATCCAGTTCAAAGTAGGTTGGGGTTTCTACTCCAACAAAAAAAAAAATAATGAATTTCAAGAATTAACCAACTGTCATCCTGAACTTGTTTCAGGATCTATCCACCGTCAAAAATGATCGCCCATCTGTACACAAAAATCTAATGTTGGACCGAAAGCCAAACCTACTTTGATTCCCATATTATCCCGCCGGCGGAGCATTGTAGTGCAGTGCCTCAGGCACAAAAAGAAAGCGCTATTAGTCGTGGAACTTAAATTTCAGAACGGGACTTGAAAACTTCCTTTTTCTTTAGCACAAAGAAAAAGGAAGCAAAAAGAAAGCATAAAGAGTAGTGAGACTTAAATTTCAAAACAAAGACTTGCAAAATTCGAAAAATAATGTATAATAAAAGAAAAAGGAGGTAGATATATGGAAAAGTCAAGTATAGCAAGGCATACGGGGAGGGGGGTGTAAGAAACCTCAAGGGAGACAAGGGTTTTGCTTAAAATTATCTTTCTCAAAATTAAAGTTTTCTGTAGCAGGAAAAGAAGTATTAGATAAAGTAGGTTGGGCTTTCAGCCCAACATTAAAATATTGTTGGGGTAGAAACCCCAACCTACAAAAAGC
>CALUYR010000337.1 GCA_944325045.1 Candidatus Gastranaerophilales bacterium | reverse complement strand
GAGTGGGAGCCTATGGCTTCTCGTTCCTGGGGCTGTGCGTCCGTGAGGACTTCGCCAAATCCATCGACGATTTCTTCCAGGTATACGGCTACGCATGCAACGAGAACAAAGTCCCCAACGAGACCGGGCGCAAGAACTACAACTACGTGCAGACCCAGGGTGCGGCCTTCCATGCCAACTCGAACGCGCTCAACACCATGGGTGTGCCCGCGACGGCGATGGCGGCGATAAACATGATGTACGACGAGGGCATATGGTTCTGGCACGACCCCGCGACTGCGGGCGACTTCACCGACGATAACCCGATTGTTTAGAAAGGAGGTGCCCATGTTCGGACCGAAGAACTTCCAGGAATACGCAACCAGCCCGGCGTGCTGCGCCGGGGCGTGCGCGTGGATCAACTGGGATTTGGAGGACGAGAACAACCAGCTCGCAATCACGAACCAGACGTTCTGGTGCTACCTCGTGCAGCTGATGGACATATACATGAGCGTCTTCGAGTGGGAGAACCTGCCCGAGGGCTGCGACGCGCGCCAGCTCGAATACTGGCTCATGACGTGCGGCCTCGTCGGCTTCGTCTACGACCCGCTGCTCGCCGAGGCGCAGCCCTGGCAGGCGCCGGAGGGCTACGCAATCATGCGCATGACCCTCAACGGCCAGATGGACATCTACAACATCCCGCAGGACAGGACGGCGTTCAGCGTGGCCCAGGGCGTCAACAACATACCGCTCGACGAGGAGAACAGCGTGGTCATCTGGAACGACCAGCTGAGGGTGCCGCCCATCCAGGCACTCAACCTCTTCGCCTACCGCCTCACCCTGGCCCAGCGCTCGCTCGACTCCAACGTGTCGCAGCAGAAGTTCGCCAACCTGCTCAAGGCGTCCATCAAGCAGCGCAAGACCATCCGCTCCATCATGGGCAAGGTGTTCCGGGGCGTGCCGTGGATACAGGTGGACGATGACATGAGCGTGCCGATAGAGCCGCTCAAGGTCGCGCCCGAGGACCGGATGGACAGCCTGTATTCGACCATCCAGAACATCTGGAACGACGCCAAGACGTTCTGCGGCATCGAGACCACGTCGCGCAAGAACGAGCGCGTGTTCTCGACCGAGGCGAGCGCGAACCTGGGCGGCGTCGACGCCTTCAGGTTCACCCGCCTGGTGCCCCGCCAGAAGGCGTGCGAGGAGATAAACCGCCTGCTGGAGAAGAACGGCCACGAGGCCAACGTGTCCGTCAAGTTCCGCGAGGGCGCCTATGTGCGCGGGGACATGGCCGATGTGATTGAGGCCAACCAGCCCGGCGAGGGCGGGTTCTCCGACAACACCGGGAAGGGTGATGGGCGATGGAGGCAGCGTCTGTGAGCTTCGGCAAGGACTCGACCGCAATGGTGCTTAGAATGGTCGAAGAAGGAATGCCCCTCGACGCCGTGGTGTTCTACGACACGGGCATGGAGTTCGACGCCGTGTACAGCGTGCGGGACGCCGTGGTGCCGGTTCTGGAGGCGCACGGCGTAAGGTACGTGGAGCTCCACCCGAAGCGCCCGTTCCTCTACGACATGCTCGAACGGCCCGTGTGCCACACAGACCGCCCCATGACCCGCGGGTACGGGTGGTGCGGGGGGCCGTGCAGGTGGGGGACGTCCGCCAAGACCGCGGCGATTGACTCGTGGTGCCGAAAGAACGGCATGAAAGGGAGAAGCGTCGGTATAGCTGCCGACGAAGTGAGGAGGCCGAGGCGGAAGGAGTGCTCGTATCCGCTGATAGAGTGGGGCATGAGCGAGGCGGACTGCCTTCGGTACTGCACCGACAGGGGGATAAGGTGGGTGCAGGACGGGGTCGACCTCTACTCCGTTCTCGACCGGTGCTCCTGCTGGTGCTGCCGAAACAAGAACAAGAGGGAGCTAAGGGCTATACGGGACAACCTCCCGTCCGTTTGGTGCAGGCTTGTGGAACTTGAGGAAAGGATAGGAGAACCTATGAAGGACGTTTGGCTAGGTGATTTGTGATGGCGCTGCACACATTCTCCCTGGGGAGCCTCGTCAAGACGGCGCTTCGCCAGTACGGCAAGCCCGACGTGCCCGAGAACTGGCCGTATGCCTACGGCTTCCTCGGCATGGGCAGCTACACTCTCACCGACAGGTCGCGCATCCCCGTGCTCAACAACAAGATAATCAAGCACTTCTACTTCCACGAAATCGGGTGCGACACGCCCGGCCAGTTCGCAGCCTACATGGACGAGGCGCTCAACCTCATCATGCCCTACTACGACCAGCTCTATCAGTGCGAGTACCTCAAGGCCGCGAACATGGTGGGCGTGTCCTACGAGGAGCTTGTAAAGGAGCTGTACGGCGAGACCGGGAAGCGCGACACGACCGGAACCACCGGGGGCACCGCCACCACGTCGAACGAAGACTCGACGTACGTGGACGGCCAAATCGACACGGACGGCACGGTGAGCGGCACCAACTCCTCGACCGGGCGGTTCCTCGACACGCCGCAGACCCAAATCCAGCTGCTCGACGACGGGTTCCTCACGAGCGCCCAGAAGAACGAGGGGTCCACGAGCGAGACCACCGACAACACGCAGACCGGCCACACGACCACCACGGCCCACGGCACGACCACGACCACATCGAGCGGGACCAACGACGAGAACCAGACCACGAGCAAGGACGGAAACCGGACCGAGGAACGCAGCTACTTCATGAGCGACCCCAAGAACGTCCAGGTGCTCTATAATCTCGGCAGGGCCTTGCTGAACATCGACGAGCAGGTCGTGACGAGCAAGGAAATCCACGAGTGCTTCTGGTGGGAGTACGACTACTAAGGAGGAGAGCATGGGAACGTGCCCGACGAACACCGACGGGAGCCTGACGCCGTTCGTTGCGAAGTACTGCACGGCGCTGGGCTACGACATGGACATGTTGCGCACCATGAGCGCGCAGGAGCTTATCTGCGCCATGAGCGAGAAGCTGAACGAGGCAGTGTGCTTCGACAACGAGACGCGGGATTTGGTGAACGAGCAGATTCCGAAGATAGAAGCTGCAATCGAAAGCGTCCCAGCCCAGGTGTCTCAGGCGGTGGACGAGTTCACCTCGAGCGCCGAGTTCCAAGAGCAGCTCGACGCGACGGTCGAACCGGTTGTCGAGAAGCACACGCAGGGCATGCAGACCCAAATCGACGCGAACAAGAGCGCGATATCGGGGCTGCAAACCACCGTGGCGGGGAAGGCGGACCAGTCGGCGCTGACATCGCTGACGGGCAGGGTTACGCAGACGGAGACGAAGAACACCACGCAGGACGAGGAGATCGAGGCGCTTCAGGAGCAGGTTGCGGGAATAGCACCTACCGCGCGCCTCAAGAACGTCATCGTCATCGGCGACTCGTGGACGAACGGAACCCAGGGTGGGGACGATATAGTGTACCGCTTCACCGACTACATGACCGCCACCGGGTCGTTCAAGCACGTCTACAACCGGGGCGTCGGAGGCGCCGGGTTCGGCACGTCGCGCGAGACCACGTTCTTGCAGATAGCTCAGGCCGCGAAGGCCGCGAACGAGCCTGCCGACGCAATCATCGTGTTCGGCGGGTGCAATGACGATGTAGAAGACGTCGACGCGCAGGTTACGGCGACGTTCAACTACCTGAAGCAGAACTGGCCCAAGGCCGACCTGTATTTTGCGCACAATATCAACCGAAACAGCCTCATGGCGAACTTCCTTCAGGTAAATTCGCGCGAAGCCGCCGCCATGACCGCAGGCGCCGCCGTCATCCAAGGCTTCCCGCAGGTGCTCCGCAACATGGACAACTATTTCACGCCCGAGAAGTGGCACATGACCACGCAGGCCTACAAATACATCGGCGCCGTGTTCTGCGCCGTGCTCAAAGGCTGCGAGATGCCGCTTCCCTCATATATGCACAGCGTGACGGAATCGGGGCAATGGTCCCCTGCGGGAGCCACGTTCATACACTGGCAGAAGACGATGGACGGCCCGCTGTGCCAGAACCTCATCCAGCTGACAACCACGCAGGAGGTGGCCGTTGGCGGAAGCCTTGGACGCCTCAACATCGAGATGATTCCGCCGATTGCGACGAATAACTCGATTCGCTGCTTCGCCATGTTCTCCTCCGGCAGCACGCAGTCCATAAGTGAATGCCTCATCGACCACAACGGCAACGTCACCGTGTCGCAAACCATACCGAACGGCTCGACAATCCACCTGCAAATAAGCTACCCGCAGAAGTCGCTTCAGATTATCCCTATGCCCAACCCCATCGACGTCAACAACATCGACGCACTGTAAGGAGGACCCATGACCCCGTCCGAAACCCGCTTGGCATTCTGGGCCAACATGAAACAGTTCATCGGCGTCCCTTACGTGTACGGAGGCCCGCGCGGCTCCATGGCGCTCGCTCTGACCGGCACGGACTGCTCGGGCGCCGTCATCGCCGCGTGCGAGGGCGCCATGCCCGGATGCACGGGAGGGGCAACCTACACCGGCGACATGCGCGAGTGCTTCACGTCGACCGGGCTGTGGGAGTGGCACCCTGCCGGGGACACCGGCGCCGTAGCGGGAGACGTGTTCCTGTGCGACCGCAAGCACCCCGGGCATACCGGCATGTTCGACGGCACGAACATCATCGAGGAGTACCCGCCGGAAGGGCGGTGCGTGCCCTATTACGAGTACGACGAGGGCTGGGACGGCTACCTGCACTACACCGGGGGCGTTCCCGAGGGTGACGGCGAGTCCTACGAGTACTACGGGACGGGGGGCCGGTACCGCGTGACCGACCAGGCGGCGCCGTACCTCAACGTACGCACGAGGCCCAGTCTCGGGGCGGACACCGTGGCGAGCTACCAGCCGGGCGAGACCGTGAACCTGGAGGCGCTGCGCACCGTGGCCGACGGCTACGTGTGGGGCCGCTACGGGGCCTACAGCGGCCAGACCCGCTACGTGGCCATCGCGAAGGCCGACGCGAGCGAGACGTATCTGGAACTGGTATAATCGGAGGCGGGTCGGGGTTTCGGCCCCGGCCCGTCCCCTTTGACGGCGAGGAAAGGACGAAGGATGGAATGGGTCGACACGATAAGCCAGCTGGTGTCGAATGTGGGGTTCCCGATTGCTTGCTGCGGCGTTATGTTCTATCTCGCTTATAAGTTTGGCGGGAGCATTAATTCTGGTATTGAGAAAATACAGACAAGTGTTGATTCAATTGCAGCGTCTATCGACAAACTTGCAGATGCTATTGACAGCATACGAGTCAATCAAGCAAAGGGAGAGTAGCGATGATTGAGAAATTTTTCGGTGGGTGCCAAAGTGAAAAAAACAAGATTAACGAGATTATCGACGCAGTGAATGGGTTGGAGGGCGGCAGCGGCGGTGGCAGTGCCGGGGTTACCATAAGCGACGTAGATGCTTCCAATCTGACATCGCAATACGTGACGGATGACACGAAAACTGCAATTCAGATAGACATAGATGATTATCGAATCGTGTTTATAGAACAGGTAGGCACCATCGGGCAGGTAGGCCCCATCGGGCCAATCGGAGACAGTCTCCGCGTCTTGGGATTTACGAACAGTTATCTTAAAGGGTATGAAACCATAACATTTAATGTAAACTGCACAATCTATAAAGATACGTCTGCCCTTCTCCCGATTAACCCTTGCGATTTCTACATTAACTATTTCTATATATACGGGGTGGAAGAAACAAGCGTAGGTGACAATATAGTAGTAGCGGGTTACGTAATCTTCAGAAAGACTGGTGATTAGGGAATGGGACATCTGACTAAGTGCGAGTGGGGCGCAGTCCCCGGGTGCCTGTCCGACGCGAAGGGCTGTCTGACGGTAGACGTGCAGGAATACGCGACCGCACAGGACATGATGCAGAGCACGTGCCTGAAGCTGGGGTACGCGCATACGCTGGGATACAGTGAAATCGGAGACTATGAAGACGCATATTATAGAGTTGACACTGTAAATACACAAGGCGCATTACAATGTAAAAACCATCTATATGCAATCAAGATATACTCAGACGGAGATACTTCAAAAAATTTGTCAACAAATTACATTGATGAATTATAAGTGAGGAAACAATGCCAGACCAGCAAATCGACAAAGGCAACCCGAACGTATTCACCACATACCGCGGGCGCTACGAGTTCACCATGGCAGAGGGGGCAACGTGCAACAGCCCGTATGCCATGCTCACCACCGTAAACACGGTGCAGTTTACCGAAAACGTGGAGCTGGCGAGCACATTCACGGTGCCCGGCGTGTTCTGCACGCTGCCGGAGGAGCTGCGACCCCAGGGGGCCGTAGAGCTGGCGGCAATCGTCCAGCTGAGCGACAACACGATGCACATGGCCCGCGTGGAGCTGGCGGCTACCGGAACGATGACGATTACCAGGGACTTCATCGTTGCCAACGAGAACCCGATTACCGTCATCTACCTGGATTCCATCAGCTACGACCTTGCGTCGAATCACTATTCTGCGGTATCATCGTCTCAGGCATCGGGAGCCTGATGGGACGCCCGCAGCGGTCGACTCTCCGGGGTGACTCCCGCGACCGGCGGATAGCAGCTTGAGAACTGTGTGTCGCACACCCCGACTGCCGACACCATTGCTTTGGCCCCCGCAGCCTGTAAATCAGCCTGGCGGGGGCCTTCGCGTATCTTTGGAGGTGAGAGATGTATTGGAGCGCCAAAAAGGCGAAGTCGCGCAACGCCCTGCTCAACTTCATCGTGGGCAACCGAGGTGGTGGCAAGACGTTCGGGTTCCTCGACTACGCCGTGGGGCAGTACTTGAAGGCGAAGAAGCGGGGAAAGCTTCGGCAGTTCGTCTACATGCGCCGCTACAAGCCCGAGCTGGCACCGCTGGCGATAACCCGGGGCGGGTCGCTCTTCG
>CALUYR010000336.1 GCA_944325045.1 Candidatus Gastranaerophilales bacterium | reverse complement strand
GGGGGTCGCTGGATACATATTCAACCTCACTTTATATTTTATAATAATAGCATCAACTATAATTGAACTATATCATGCAAACTACTTGCAAGTGCCAACTGTATATGCTACAATACTGGCGTAGTCAGTTAGCTACCGAGTTTGGAGGTACACCATGAGCGAGAAGATGAACGCCTACATTACCAACCGCAACGCGGAAGGTCGAAAGATTAATATCGTTGCCTATATGCGCGTATGGTATCGCGGCCGCGACAACGGCAAAACCACTCAACTTGCCTATGATATCTGCGACCGCTACTTCGATGGCTATACTACCACGACTGACGCTATCCATGATGCTAGGTGCATCATGGACTATGCGCCCGATTATATCAACGCCGGATGCGCCGCCGTTTATTATGCAGATATTGAAACGGAGTGCCGTCGCGCAGGTTTTTCCAAGCATTCTATGAACTACTACGTCAAGGTTTACAACAACGCTATTAGTATCGTTTGCGATTTTATTATTAATGCACTTGAGACGTGTGTTTATTGTTATCAGGGTATAGATGCATAATAGTATTACAACCTCATCAGTCAACCCACAACCACGTTGTGGGTTGGCATGGTTAGGTTGTCCACTATGAAAGGAGCAAGCTATGAAACGTCACTACTACGTCATCAATCGTGGCATGAGTCATGAGGTTATGGTTTTCAACTCTCGTGAAGATATTGAACGTTGGTTCGCCGTGGAGCCTGGCGATGGTTTTATTCCCGACTGTAACCATCAGGATATCAAGGGTCAACGGACATACCGTTATGGCTGTTGGATACCATGCTCATGTGAGGAGGCGCGCCATTGGTGGAGTAGGGAGACTCTCAAGGAACTGAACGACTACACTCTTTGTCAGTGCCAGTATACCGGCATTGAATATTATGCGCCGTGCTATCTATAGGAGGCCCATCATGCGCTACACCATTACCCGTGAGAACGGAACCACGCTCTGTACAGTCGAGCAAGTCATGGAGTTCGGTGACGCCCTCGGATGGTACACTTCCGTCGTTGTCCGCGTCGAAGGCGACGATGATATTATCTTCACCGACTACTACGGCGCCATGAGCTACGTCGCGCATCTTATGGAGGTCGATTAATATGCCCATGCATCCCATCACCCGCACTCTACTTATTATAGTCGGTATAGCCGCCTGTATGGTTGTGTTCTGGTTTGAGGGCAATCTATAGCTACCCGTTACGCTCAATTATAGAGGAGGATACCATGTCTTACACTGTCAACTATGCAATGGCTCCTGAAGTTCGCGCTATCGACGAGACGTTCGACACGTTGGACGATGCCCTGGAGGCCGCCTATTACATGGTGGATAACGGAGTTCAGTTCGACCAGACGGGCGATTATGACCCGGACGTTGAGTTGAGTTACCTCTGTGTGTTTAGTTCAGACGGCTCCGAATGCATCAACTGTCTGTTTGGCTAGATCCCGCCCGTCACGCCCCGCCCTCACCCATGCGTGAGGTCGGGGACGTGCTGACCGGCACGCCAACGAGAATGGAGGTACCACCATGTCCGACTCCACCCGCATGTACGTTGTCACGTGGCGCGAGGGCGTCACAAAACGCCGCCAGGCGTTCACCTCTTTCGGGGACGCCGACCTCCGCGCCGCCGACCTCGCCGAGGCCTATCATAGCACGTTTGTCACACTCACCCCCTACGACGAGGCGGGCAATCCCGAAGACCCCATCCTCTACTTCTGGGACTACGACGCCCGGATGGTGAGGAGCCGCTAGCCTGGTGTTGAAAATCGTGTAGGGATTTTGAATCCCTACACAACTCTCGTAGAATCGCCTATAATACCTCTAGCGCACCTTGACAACGGACGGCGTTCAGTCCCTCATAACAACTGCATTCCCACACGCCTCCGGGCGGAGTGGGCAAACGGAATCGGAAGAATCGCGAGAAGGAACGCAGCATGACGAACACCATCACCAGAACGTTTTCCAAGTACCACCTCACCATCGTGCACCTCTACCTCAAGGACGGCGCCCCCTGCATGGAACCCCTCGAAGAGTGGGACGAGGAGGTCGTGGGCGTCATGAGCAACCGCGCCGCCCGCAGGCTCGCAGTCACGCGCCACGGAGGGCGCCTCCCCTCCGGGTGCAGCGTCACCTACGACCTCATCTCGCAGGACGTGTACGCCATGCCCGTCGAGCAGTTCAAGGCTACCGGCACCCTCATCTCCACCTCCCTCCCCGGGGAGGGCATGGAGGCCCTTGCCGATATGCTCGAAGATGAGATTCAGTTCTAAGGAGAACATACCATGGCTATCAACACCTGCACCCTCTGCGGTAACCTCACCCGCGACCCCGAGCACAAGCACGTCGGTGACTTCGAGGTCATCGAGTTCTCCGTCGCGGTCAACGAGCGCCGCAAGAAGGGCGACTCGTGGGTCGATGACCCGCAGTTCATCGACTGCGAGATGTGGGGCCCGCGAGCCCACACCCTCGGGCAGTTCCTCAAGAAGGGCATGAAGGTGACGCTGACCGGCTCCCTTCGCTACCACGCATGGGAGAAGGACGGCCAGAAGCGCAGCCGCATCAACGTCAACGTGCGCGACATCGAGCTGCCCGCCCGCGTCGACGCGGCGCGCCAGCCCCAGCAGCCGCAGGCCCCGCAGGGCGGCTACTACCCAACCCCGTTTTAACCTGGGCGCGTACCTGGCGAAAGCCAGGTGGCATCCCGTGGGAGGGACAGCCCGCAAGTGCTAGAGAACTTGCAAGGGCGGTAGACACGCAACGCCGCCCTCCAACCCACCTCCGTCGTACAGCGGCCTAGGACAGGCGACTTATAATCGCCCGACGCGGGTTCGAATCCCGCCGGAGGTACCACGTTTGGAGCATTCAATGAAGGTTGTAAGGGCATTTGTCATTTCGCTTAATTTCAGTTTCATCATGATAGCTATGCTAGCCGCTGTGCTGGGCATCGGTACGCTGACGGCTGTTTGCATCGTATTGGTTGCTATGTTCGATTTGTTCGCCATCCCGTTCTACCTTCTAATTAACCACGGTAAGGAGGACTGATGGATTTCGTGGAAAGGAGGTGCTATGCCGCCCACCCGTAACGGCGTCTATCACGACCTGCGCGAGACGCCATGGACATACGAGCTTCAGACCCGCGAGCAGCGCATCGTGTTCCACTTCGCCACGCGCGGTCACTGGCTCAAGTTCGGCGACCTCCTGCCGCAGCGAGTCGCGGCGATGAACGCCACCATGGGAAAGCGCATCGGCGTGCCGGTGGACATGGAGGCGGCTGCGGCGCTGCAACTCTACCGGCAGGTGGAGACGTTCGGTTTCCGTGTGGAAGTGGATGGTGAGACATGGCCCAGGGAGAACCTAGAATTCGCTGGACTAAGGCTCAAGACCAGCGCCTCCGCCGCGCGGTGAAGTCCTACAACGCCGCGCTGTCCTACGCAAAGAGGATGAACCCGCAGGGAGCCGCATTCATGCCCGACACGGTTTCGTATCGCGAGCTGCGGGGCGAGATTCAGACCGCGCGGGAGCTTAACAACGTGGTGAACCGCCTGCGTCGCGGCGGCAAGGCGAAGGCGTTTGCGCTCGTGCAGAACGAGGCGGGCACCGTCACGACGCGCTGGCAGCAGCGCGAGGCGCAGATTGCGTTCAACACCCGCGAGCGCCGCAAGTCGATGGAGCGCATACGGCTCGGCATCCAGAACGCGGCAGGCATACTCACCGGCAACATCGGCACCATCCAGGAGCGCGGGCTTCGTCCGTCGCAGCTCAAGCCCTCGAAGATGAACCGCGTGCAGATGGAGCGCATAGTCGAGCTTGAGCGAGAGCAGACCAGGAAGAACAACTACGACCGAGCCATGGACTACTATCTAAACTACACGACGGCACTTGCCCAGATAGGTGCCAACAACGTCGGGGACGGCTCCACGTATCAGGCCATCCTCGAATCGCTTTCCAACATCATGGAGAAAGACCCGAACGCGCTCATAGACATGTTCTGGTCGGGCGACGATGCCCTTGAGATTGACTTTGTCTACGACGAGAACGTGGTCATCGAGACGAGGCTGCACTACGCGCTTGAGGCTATGCAGAAGGTCGAGAGAGAAAGGGGATTGGCCTGATGAAACCGGTTCGGTTTTTCATGTGACTTCGAAACCACCACGCAGGTCGACGACTGCCGCGTGTGGGCGTGGGCCGCCTCGGAGGTCGACGCACCCGACAACGTGTACTACGGCAACTCGCTCGACACGTTCATGCAATGGCTCTGCGCGCTGCCCGACCGCTCGTGCATGTGGTTCCACAACCTCAAGTTCGACGGCGAGTTCATATACAACTGGCTGTTCGACCACGGCTGGGAGTGGGTTCCCGACGTGAGCGAGTCGCCTATCTGCACGTTCACGACGCTTATCAGCGACAAGGGCATGCACTACTGCATCAAGCTCAACGTGTCGAGCTATGCCACCGTCGAGATTCGCGACTCGCTCAAGGTCATCCCCATGCCGGTGGCCGACATACCCAAGGCGTTCGGCCTGCCCGACGCGAAGCTGGAACTTGACTACAAAGGCCCGCGCGAAAAAGGTCACGAGCTGACGCCCGAGGAGAAGGCGTACATCACCGAGGACGTGGTCATCGTGGCGAAGGCCCTGCGCATCATGCTCGGGGCGGGCATGGACAGGCTGACAGCCGGCTCCAACGCGCTCAAGGCCTACAAGGACACGATAGGTGGCAGCAAAGGCTTCCGCAAGCGCTACCCGGTGCCTGACTACGACGCAGAGGTGCGAGCCGCGTACAAGGGTGGCTTCACCTACGTCAACCCGCGTTTCCAGGGCTACGACGTGGGCGAGGGCATCAGCTTCGATGTGAACTCGCTCTACCCGTTCGTCATGCGCGCGCGCCCGCTGCCCTACGGCGACCCCAAGCGCTTCAAAGGCGAGTACGTCCACGACGAGCTGTATCCGCTGTACGTGCAGGCGGTTTCCATCGACGCGCGGCTCAAGCCCGACCACATCCCGTGCATGCAGGTCAAGGAGACGGCGTATTCGGACCGGTTCAGCCCGACCGAGTACATCACCGACACCCACGGTCCCATCGACAGGACGCTTACCAACGTGGATTTGGAGCTTATATACGAGCAGTACGACGTGATTTCCATCGAGTTCCATGAGGGATGGAAGTTCAAGGCTTCGACGGAGCTGTTCGCCGACTTCATCGACTCCACGATGGCCGACAAGGTGAAGGCTACACACGAGGGGAACAAGGGCATGCGCCAGATTGCCAAGCTCAAGATGAACTCAAGCTATGGCAAGATGGGCACGAACCCGCACGTCCGCTCGATGAAGCCCGTGAAGCGCGACGGGCGCATCTACTACGAGCGCCTGCCCGAGGAGGAGCGCGAGCCGGTCTACATCCCGTCGGCGGTGTTCATCACGGCGTGGGCCAGGCGGTACACCGTCGAGAACGCCCAGGCGCTCTACGACCGCTTCATATACGCCGACACAGACTCCCTGTACCTCGTGGGATGCGACGTTCCGACCACGCTCAACGTCGACGCCGTGGAGCTGGGGGCCTGGAAGCACGAGCACACGTTCACAAGGTTCAAGGCATTGAGGGCCAAGAGCTACGTGTTTGTCGAAGATAGCAAGCTCAACGTGCACTGCGCAGGCCTGCCCGCCCGGTGCTTCGACTTCGCGGAGAAGCACCCGGAGGACGCCGCGGGGGCGCCCGAGGGCGCGCTGACCGAGGTGACGTTCGAGAATTTCGAGGTAGGTGCAAAATACTATGGCAAACTCTTCAACGTCCACACAGAGGGCGGAATCGTCCTCGAAGACAGATGCTTCACCATTAAATAAGTGTGCAACCTGTAGCAAGTACATGGCCGAAACTAGCCGATGCAAGCTGCTCCTATCATATAAGGGCTGCGTCTCACCTGATTTCAGCTGCGAACGCTACGAGCCGTTGGAACGCAAGATGCTAGATTCCCCGTTCACCTGCGATACGGTTCACAACTACTTCGTGTGCAAGGCATGCGGGCGGGTGTTCGGGACCGACGAGGAATGGTGCGCGCCCGCGGTCGACGGCAAGTTCGAGTGGCAGGAAATGAGATACTGCCCATTGTGCGGATATCCCGCTGACATGGAGATTGCCGAACTCAAAAAGAACTCGCTCTACGGGAAGCAGGCTTCCGAATCCCGCCGCTACGCCCATGGCGACATCGAGTGCATCGACGCCATCAAGGCCGCGCTGTCGCCGGAGGAATGGCGGGGCTTTGTCAAGGGGAACGTGTTGAAATATGTGTGGCGCGAGGCGTACAAGGGCGGCGACTGCGACCTGCGCAAGGCCGCCGACTACCTGGGGCGCTACCTCGGGAAGGGAGGGTGCATTGAACCCGTGGAAGAGGCCTGACGGCATCCGGCGCAACTGCTATTTCTACGACAGGCGAAACCACAGGGTCGCCCGCGTGAACTACAAGCTGTGCAAGGACTTCGCTGCGGCAAACCCGGACTGGGAGCTGTACTCGTTTCAGTACATCTCCGCGCAGGAGCGCATACCATACTGCATGTGCGAGCTGTGGTGCTGGTGGGCCTGGAAGAAAGACCAGGATGTGAACGGGTTTCTGTGCGACCTGTTCGACTTCGAGGAATACAACAGGGTGCTTGAGGAGGAAAGATGAGCAAGCTTATCGACGATTTGCAGAACCTCGCCAACGAGGCGGACGCCGACGAGCGCGCGGCGCAGGCGGCGCGCATCGACGCCTGCATCGACGAGCTGGTGAGGGAGTCGGGGGAATCCGACGAGCTCAAGAAGAAGATTGCCGACCTGGAGCAGGAGCGGGACGCCGCCCTGAAGCGCGGCGACGAGTTCCGCGACCGCTTCGTGGACATCTATTTCAAGCAGAACGAAACGGCCCCGGCGGAACCTCCACAGAAAAATGATACAATGGAAAATGTCATAAAGGGAGCTTCCGCATTGTGCGGTGGCTGGAAGAAGGGATAGAACATGGCAGTCAAGCCGACCAAGCAGCAGGTAGCCACCGCCGCCGGACTCATGGGCGAGGCGACCTCCAACGAGGAGAGGGGCAAGGCGGTAATCAGCGCCGTGCTCAACGAGGACACCCCGCAGGCGCAGTCGATGAGCGCCGCGATGGCCGACGCAGGGGTCGTGGAAATCGCCGGATATGACGGCGACAGGGCGCTCTACGCGGTTCCCGGCGACATCTCGAACCTGCGCAACTTCGTGTTCAACTACGACCCGTCCTACAACCCGTTCGTGTCCACCCTGCTCAACCGCATCTTCTCGACCACGGTTGAGACCTTGCAGTTCGACAACCCGTGGGCGCAGGTCAAGAAGGGCTACGTGGAGTACGGCGACACCCTGGAGGAGACCTACATCGACCCGGCGGGCGTCCACCGCTACAGCCCGCAGGTCGCCGAGACCGAGGTGTTCAAGCGCGAGAAGCCCACGGTGCATGCCGCCTTCCATACGTTGAACGCCCAGATATTCCACAAGACCACGCTTCAGCAGAACGACCTCAAGCAGGCGTTCCTCTCCTACAAAGCCTTCGGCGACTTCGTGGCGGCGCAGATGCGCTCGCTCATCACCGCGGGCGAGTACGACGAATGGAACCTCATGAAGTACCTCGTCGGCAACGCGGTGCTCAAGGGTTGGATAACCCCCGTCGCCATCGACGCGCTGCCGACCGACGCCGACACGGCGAAGGCGTTCCTGGCGACGCTCCAGGCCTATTCGGACAACTTCGCCCTGCCGAACACCATGTGGAACCTCGCGGGCGTCATGAACAAGGCCGACATCTCCGAGCAGGTGTTCATCCAGACGAACGCCCAGCACGCCACCGTGAACGTGCAGGCACTCGCGGCGCTTTTCAACGAGGAGTACGCGAACTACCGTACCGGGCGCCTGGCGCTCGACGAGTTCTCCAACATCGACTGGGACCGCATGCAGGCTATCATGACCAACCCCGACACGGGTGCCGTCGACTCGGGCTACGCCAAGTGGACCTCCACCCAGACCGGATACCTCGACAACCTGGCGGGCATCCTCATGAGCCGCCGCTGGTTCCAGGTGTGGGACAACTTTGAGGACTCGGGGTCCATCTACAACCCGCAGGGCCTCTACTGGAACTACGTGCACCACATGTGGCGCACCGTCTCGTTCTCCCCGGTCCAGCAGGCAGTGGCGTTTATGACCAACCCCGGCACGGCCACCACCGTCACCGTCTCGCCAAACGCGCTGACCCTGGCCCCCGGCGGGCGCGGCGCGTTCACCGCGGCCGTCACCGGCGCCTCCGGCGTGGTATCGCAGGACGTGGACTGGTCGCTGACCGGTGCGACCGACCCGAACACCTCCATCGTGGACGGCGTCCTGGTACTCGGACCCAAGGAGGCCGGGACCACCAACAGCGTCACTGTCACCGCGACCGCGCGCGGCACGGAGACCTCCGGCACCGCCACCGTGACGGTTTCCTAGTCATCCGGGCCGGGGAACCTTCGGGACACCCGGCGGGGAGGGGGCATGCGTGCCCTCTCCCCTTCTTTGAAAGGAGGTGCTCGTGAACCCCGGAACCACCATCGAGATAGGCAACTTCCCAAAACCTCCCGGACCGGGCAACCACTGCATCCGCTACGACACGGCGGCAGAGCAGTACAGCTCAATCCACCGCTATATGGCCGCCACGTTCACCAGCTCCACCTACGTGCGGCCAGAACGGGGCTGGTTCGACATAGACGCCTACGCGCCGTCCATCAAGTACGCCAACTACGGCATGTTCGACAACCCGGACGACCGCAGGTATTATTTCGACATAACCGGTGTGGAGTACGTCAACGAGAACGTGACGCGCGTGCATTTCTCCATCGACCTGCTTGCAACCTATATGTTCGACTACGCCCGCACCTCCCAGCGCGTGCTGCGCGAGCACGTGAACGACGATTCGGTGGGTGCGAACATCCAGCCGGAGCCGGTGGGGACGGGAGAGTTGACGGTTGACTGGCAGACGCGGACCTCATCGTCTCAGGACGGCATGGGACAGAGTTCTTACGACTTCGACCTACGGGAGCCATGCATCTTCATCTTTGCCGGCGACCAGTCTGACGGGAACAAGGTGTACGCGGGCGTGCTCGACGGCACGGTCGAGGGGGCGTGCTGCTGGGCGGCACCGCTCGCAATCCAGGAGAACGGCGAGTATTTCACCGGCGGGCTCACCGACTGGTTGTGGTCTATGAACAGGAACAACAAGGCGGAGTCAATCGTCGCCATGACGAACTTCCCACTTGCCCTGGCCAATATCCCGGAGTCGGGCCTGTATGATGTGACGCCCCTTTTCGGAGACTCGGGCGAGCACTTCACAACCAAGCGAATCTCTTTCCGCGTTCACGATATACCGACCACAGTAGACGGCTACACCCCGAGGAACAACAAGCTCCTTACTTATCCTTACTGCTTTATGCGGGCCACCAACTACAAGGGGCAGTACCGCGACTACCGCTATGAGTTCTTCGGCCCAGCAGCCGAGTATTCGGCACCGGCGTTCCAGATAAAGGGTTCGCCCGACCCCGCAGGCGACATATGGGCGATTCCCATCAACTACAACGGGGCGGCGGCGGAAAACCCCGAGTTCGCCATCACCATGGGCGGGATTCCGCAGGTATCGTGGCCGTTCAACAGTTACGAGAACTGGTTGGCGGGCAACGCGGGGTCGCTCGCCATGAACCTTCTGTCTGCGGCGACGATGTTCATACCCGGCATAGGGGCGATTCGCACCGCAGGCGTCGCAAGCAAGCTTGCAGGGGCCGTATCGAGCGCGACTCGCTCGGCGGTGACCCGTGCGGGCAGCAGAAGCCTATTCGACCCGGCGGTTACGGCTGCGGGGGCGTCGGTGGCGTCCGACCTGACGGGTTATGCAGGTATGACGCGGCTTGCAGGGCAGGCGATGCTGGGAAGCGGAGCCGCACAGCTGGCCAACACGGCGGCCACCCTCTACGACCAGTCCAACGTCCCCGACGCTGTGCGAGGACAGGCCACAAGCGCCGCCACAGCCGGAGTGGGAGC
>CALUYR010000335.1 GCA_944325045.1 Candidatus Gastranaerophilales bacterium | reverse complement strand
GCTGCGGGAGATCAAGGCGAAACAGCAGCGGGAGGCGGAGCCGGCAACACGGGAAGAACCGGCAAAATCGGGAAAGAAAAAACAGCCCCAAACAATCCAGCACAAACAGCCGGCACGCAAAAAATCCAAAAAGAATAAGGAGAGATGACACGATGAGTAATTTTGACGATCTGTTTGCCGCCCAGGGCAGCCAGCCGTATCCGGGCGGGCAAGACTTTGACAAGGACGCCTGGGCGGAGAAGAAAAAGGCGGAGCGCCAGACGGTCTTTGATCTGGCCGATTCCACCGCCGAGGCCGTCAGCACAGACGGCGGCAGGTTCCGGGAATATCTGGATGTGCAGGCCCGGTTTGACCGCTACTCTGCCACCAATGCCCTTTTGATCCTGGCACAGATGCCCCAGGCCACCCAGGTCCGGGATTATGACGGATGGAAGGACAGCGGCGTTTCCGTCAAGCGCCACCCCAAGAGTATTTCCATTCTGGAGCAGGGGAACGAGTATCAGCGGGAGGACGGTTCCATCGGCACCTATTACAATGTGAAAAAGGTCTATGATGTTTCGCAGACTACGGCGAGAAAGAAGGCCCAGCCTGCTGTCAGCATGGATGAGCGCCTGCTTCTGAAAGCCCTGATCCACCGGCCCCCGGTTCCTATGCAGATGGCGGACGATCTCTCAGGCCATATGGGAGCCTACTATGATCACGACCAGCAGGTGATCTTTGTACGCCGGGGCATGGAGGCGTCGGACATTTTCCGCAGCGTTTCCAAGGAACTGGCTCATGCGCAGATCGCCGCCGCAGGCGGTGATTACTCCCGTCAGGACGCCGCCTTTGCCGCATACAGCGCATCGTATCTGCTTTGCCGGAAGTATGGCATTGACGCCAGCGGCTATGATTTCCGCCAGCTTCCCGACAGTTTCCGGGAGGGCGACGCGCAGAGCATCCGTGCCGCGCTGACGGAAATCCGCGACACTGCCGGGGAGATTTCCAGGCGGATGGCCCGTGTGCTGGAGCAGAGCAGGCAGCCCAAATTGAAAGAACAGGAGCGGTAAGCTATGGGAAAAGAAGAAAAAAGAATCCTTGCTTTAGACCGGTATGAGCATGGCGTGGTCATCAACGCCCTGAACGATATGCGAAACGACCTGATCGAAGAAGAACGCCCCACAGACTTTGTGGATGAGGTGCTTCTGAAAGCCATCGACGCCCCTACCAAGAAAGTGCGGAGCCGGGATGAGGCAAGATAGCCGCAGGACGGCGATTGCACTATGCCTGTTCGGTATTCTCCCGGTCATATGGCTGGGACTATTACTGGCCCCGGCAGTATCCGGGGGCCTCCCGGAGATCATCACCGCGTTTCCTGCGGCGATGAAAGACCCTTTTCATATCGTGCTATGTGAGGACAGCCTGAAAACTGTCCTTATTTTTTTATGCGCATATGGGCTGGGGATCGGGATATTCCTCTCTTCCCGGCGCAACTACCGCAGGGGCGAGGAACACGGCTCGGCCAAATGGGGCGACGCCAGGGCCGTGAATAAGAAGTACCAGGACAGAAAAAATCCGTTTGCCAACCGTATCTTTACCCAGAATGTGCGGATGGGCTTAGATGGCAAAAAACACCGGCGAAATCTCAATACGCTGGTGGTGGGCGGCAGCGGAGCGGGTAAGAGCCGCTTCTATGCCAAGGTCAATCTTCTCCAGGCGAACACTTCGTTTTTCGTACTGGACTGTAAGGGGGAGCTGCTCCGGGATACCGGGGCGCTTCTGGAAAAACAGGGCTATGAAATCCGTGTGCTGGATTTGCTGAACATGGAGAAAAGCCATTGTTATAATCCCTTTGCCTATCTGGAAACGGACAATGATGTGCAAAAGCTGGTGACAAACCTGTTCAAAGCCACTACGCCCAAGGGCAGCCAATCCCAGGACCCATTTTGGGACACGGCAGCTTCTATGCTTCTGCTGGCGCTGATTTTCTATCTTCGCTATGAAGCACCGTCCGATGAGCAAAATTTTCCCATGGTCATGGAAATGCTGCGGGCCGGCGAGGTACGGGAGGACGATGACAGCTATCAATCGCCGCTGGATGAACTCTTTGAACGGCTGGAGATGCGGGACCCGGAGCATATTGCCGTGAAGTATTACAAGGATTATCACTCCGGCAGTGCCAAGACCCTGAAATCCATTCAGATCACTCTGGCGGCGAGGCTGGAAAAGTTCAATCTGTCCAGTGTGGCGGCGCTGACCGCAACCGATGAATTGAATCTGCCCAGCCTGGGGGAAAAGAAGGTGGCGCTGTTTGCGCTGATTCCTGACCATGATGTGAGTTTTAACTTTCTGGTCAGTATGCTCTATGGTTCCACCTTCGAGCAACTGTTCCGTCTGGCAGATCACAAGTATGGCGGTGCGCTGCCTGTGCCGGTTCACTTCCTGATGGACGAGTTTGCCAATGTCAGTTTGCCGGATGATTTCGACAAGCTGCTGGCTACCATGCGGTCCCGGAATATTTCCGTATCCATCATCATTCAGAATGTGGCCCAGCTCAAGGCACTGTTTGAAAAACAGTGGGAATCCATCATGGGCAACTGTGACGAAATGCTCTACCTGGGCGGCAATGAAACCGGGACGCACAAGCTGATTTCAGAGTCCTACCTGGGCAAGCAGACCATCGACACGAACACCTATGGAAAATCCACCGGGCGCAGCGGAAACTACAGCACCAACTACCAAATCACGGGCCGTGAACTGATGACACCCGATGAAGTACGGATGATGGATAACCGGTACGCGCTGCTGTTCATTCGCGGTGAGCGGCCCATTATGGACGAAAAATACGATCTCTTAAAGCACCCCAACGTGGTATTTACCACAGATGGGAAAGGAAAACCCTATGAACACGGCGGCACAGAAAATGCCGTCGCCACCATTTCTTTCGCGGCTGTTTCTGCGGCGCAACTGCCTGAGCCGGAAACGCTGGAAACCGAGTATGAGCTTCTGTCCGATGAGGAGATAGAGGCTCTTTTTCATTTATCTTAAAGGAGGATATACACCATGAAAAATCTGTTTACCAAGATCAAGAAAGCTGATAAAAAGCCTACCACCCTGGAGAGCAAGGTCAAGCGGGGCTACCGCTTCTATTGCGGCGTAATCGTAGCTATGACTTTTCTGTTTGCCAATGCGCTGCCCGCCTTTGCCGCCAGTGATCCTCTGCAGGTGGTCAACAATCTGTCCGATTTCATTTTTGGACTGATCCGGGCCGTGGGCCTCATCCTGTTGGGTTGGGGCATTGTCCAGGTGGGCCTCTCTCTGCAGAGCCATGACCCGTCGCAGCGTTCCAACGGTTTTCTGACCCTGGCGGGCGGCATTGTCATTACCTTTGCCAAAGAGATTCTGACTCTGATCACCGGCTGATATAGGGAACTGCTGTTATCACAAAAATCTGCGGTATGCGGCGGGGTCTTTACAGGCTGCGCCGCTTTGCCGCTGAAAGGAGGACGTTAGTTTGAGTGATAACTGGGTCGTACAGAATCTGGAAAATGCCCTGAATACCTGGAATGAAAAGCTGGCGGAAATCTGGACGCTCATCACCCAATCCCCGGAGAATTTCAAGGGCGGCGCTATTTGGAACGTGATTGTGAACATTCACGGTGCTTTGCAGGCCATCGGCCTTGCGCTTCTGGTGCTGTTCTTTGTGATCGGCGTCATGCGCACCTGCGGCTCCCTGGCGGAAACCAAACGCCCGGAAACGGCGCTGAAATTATTTATCCGTTTCGCTTTGGCAAAGGGCGTTGTCACCTATGGGCTGGAGCTGATGATGGCGCTGTTCCGCATCGTCCAGGGTGTGATCTCTACCATTATGAACGCCGCAGGCTTTGGCTCGGCGCAGCAGACGGTACTGCCGGCGGAGATCGTTACCGCTGTGGAGGATTGCGGTTTTTTTGAGAGTATCCCCCTGTGGGCAGTGACCCTAATCGGCGGGCTGTTCATTACGGTGCTTTCTTTCATTATGATAATGACCGTCTACGGGCGTTTTTTCAAGCTGTACCTTTACACTGCGATTGCGCCGGTGCCGCTGTCCACGTTTGCCGGAGAACCGACGCAGAATGTGGGCAAGAGCTTTATCAAATCCTATGCTGCCGTCTGCCTGGAGGGGGCCATTATCGTGCTGGCCTGTATTATCTTTTCCCTGTTTGCGGCTTCTCCGCCTGTGGTCAACCCGGACGCGGCGGCGGTCACGATGGTGTGGAGCTATGTGGGCGAGCTGGTCTTTAATATGCTGGTACTCGTCGGGGCCGTGAAAATGGCGGACCGAGTGGTACGGGAAATGATGGGCTTGTAAAGGAGGCAGTATGGAAAATCAAAGTGCAAAGTACAGCGAAATATTCAACAGGCCATTGGAAGAAATCGGCGAAGATCCGTTTTTTCGCGCCGACAATTTTCAAGATGAGGTGTGGTACGATGATTTCCTGATTTTTACCAAAATCGGTGTATGCCAGCCGGACCCGGAATATGTGATGGAGATTCAAAAGGCACTAAAAGTTATGGGTTATACGACCCATATCGTGGAGCATAAAGGAAAAATCCACATCCTTCCCGGCCCGGAAAAGAAGCCTGCGCATCAGACAAAATTTCACAAGAACCGGGATATGGAGCGATAAATTTATGATTGGAGGGATTCTATTTTGGAAGTAAAGATCAACCGCGAAATCCGCAACTATACGGAATCGGTGTTTTTCGGGCTGTCGCTGCGGCAGTTCGTTTTTTCGATTCTGGCGGTGGGTGTTGCCGTGGGGCTGTATTTTCTGCTTCGACCCCATGTGGGAATGGAAACCGTGTCCTGGATGTGTATTCTCGGCGCGGCTCCCTTTGCAGCACTGGGATTTGTCAGCTATCACGGTATGACAGCAGAGCAATTCTTGTGGGCATGGATACGGTCAGAACTTTTGGAACCGAAGCGTCTATACTGTGTTCCTACGAATTATTATTATGAAGCCCTGAAAAACACCATCGCTGCCCATGAAAAGGCGATGGCGGCAGTTGCAAAACCGGGCCGGCATTCAGCCGGCAGATACACGAAGAAAGCAGTACGACGCCGCAGAAAGGAGGCACAACGTCATGCCTAAAACCATGAGCA
>CALUYR010000334.1 GCA_944325045.1 Candidatus Gastranaerophilales bacterium | reverse complement strand
CTGGACTTTGGAAAGCTGGTATGCCGGCATTGCGGGGTGGAGCTTGCCAATACGGAGATTCCCAACGGGGATTATCAGGTGCAAAAATTCACCGCTCGGGGCATCACCGGGCGGCAGCTGCTTTTCTGGGTGGGGGAGGCCGCCTGCCGGTTCCTCCGGGCCACCCCGGAAGGGGCGCTTCTTCTGGACTGGTACACCCCGGCGGAAAAAACCGTATCTGCTTCCGGGGAGGATTTTTACTACCAGGACACCCTGACTTATTCTGACTACCGCACCGCCCCCATTGACCGGGTGCAGCTGCGGTTTGACGAAAAGGATGTGGGAACCATCTATCCCCCGGAGGCCGCCGGGAACACCTACGCCGTCACCGGAAACTTCCTTTTGCGGGCGGAGGATGCCCAGAGCCTTCTGCCGGTGGCGGAGGTTCTTTATGATGAGCTTGCCGGGGTGCAGTTCACCCCCTGCAAGCTCACCGTTCCTTCCCGGCTGGGTATCCGGGAGGGGCAGATTCTCAGGGTGCAGACCCCTTCCGGGGAGGAGCTGACGGCCTATGTGATGAGCCGCACCGCCTCCCGGGGCAGGGACACCCTGGAATGCACCGGAAGCTACACAAGAGAGGCCTCCGCCGCCGTCACCAGCCAGAGCTACAAGGCCCTTTCCGGGAAGCTTCTCAGGCTCCAGACCAACGTGGACGGCCTGACGGTGGAAAATCAGGACATGGCCGGAAACCTGGCAGAGCTTGCCCTGGATGTGGAGGGCATCCGCACAAAGGTCTCCCAGCAGGAGACGAAGCAGGAGGAACTGGAAGAAAAACAGACCCTTTTGGAGCAAAATGCCCAGAGTATCACCATTTCCGTCCAGGAAATCCGGGAAAAGGGCGTTTCCCGGGTGGAGACGGAAACGGGCTACACCTTTGACAAGGCGGGCATGCGGATTTCCAAGTCCGGGGAGGAGATGGAAAACCGGCTGGACAACACCGGTATGTACGTCACCCGCTCCGGGGAGGGGATTCTCACCGCCAACAACCAGGGGGTGCAGGCTCTGAACCTCACCGCAAGGCAGTATCTCGTCGCCGGACAGCACGCCCGGTTTGAGGACTACACGGAAGGCAGAACCGCCTGCTTCTGGATTTAAGGAGGAGATATGGCACTACAAACCAAAACCTTTACCGCCGGCGGCACTGCCGATACCCGGTATTATTCCATACAGCTGAAGCTGACGGAGGAATCTGTCAGCACCGCCGGGAACACCTCGTCGGTGGCATACGAATTTTCCATCCGCCGGAAAAATTCCGGCGTTTACACCGGCCCCTATTACAGCTGGACCATCACCATCGGGGGCAAGAGCATCCCCATCAACAATTTTGCCTTCAACATCCCCACCTCCGGTGCGGCCTCCCAGGTCATTGCCTCCGGCAGCCTCACCATCCCCCACGATACGGACGGGGGAAAGGTCATGTCCTTCCAGGTCTACACCCCCAGCGCCCAGGATGTGGCCCCCAGCTACGGCCCGCCGGAAATCCGGCTGACAGGAACATGGAAACTGACAACCATTCCCCGGGCTTCCTCTGTGTCTGCCATCAATGCCGACATCGGAAGCGCCACCATCATCACCATCTCCCGGGCAAGCGCTGCCTTTACCCACACGGTCACTTACAAATTCGGAAGCCTCACCGGCACCATTGCCGCAAAAACCGGGGAAACCACCCTTTCCTGGCAGGTGCCGGAGCGCTTTTACGGGGAGATTCCCAACGCCAGGTCCGGCACCGTGACCCTCACCTGCCAGACTTATTCCGGCAACACCCTCATCGGCACCAAAACCGCCGCCTTCCGGGCAACGGCTTCGGAGGAGGCGTGCAGGCCGGCGGTCTCCGGCACGGCGGTGGTGACGGATGAACTGACCAAGGGGCTTACCGGCAATGACCATACGGTAATCCGGTATGTGTCTGCGGTGCAGGCTTCCATCACCGCCAGCCCCCAAAACGGTGCAACCATCGCAGGCCGGACGGTCAACGGCAAAGCCCTGACGGACACCCTGGACTTTCCCCAGGCGGAGACCGGAACCTTTGTCTTTGCCGCCACGGACAGCCGGGGCTATACCGGGCGTGATACGAAAACGCTGGACATGGTCTCCTACATCCCCCTGACCCTCACCGCCCTGGTCAGCCGCAAGACCCCCACCGGGGACATTGTGGTGCTGGACATCAAGGGCAACTTCTGGGAGGGGAATTTCGGAGCGGCGGACAACGCCCTGACCCTTTCCTATCAGTACCGCACCGGAAGCGGAGACTGGAGCGACCCCGTTCCCGTCACAGGTGCCGCAATCTTCCAAAATGCATATCATGTGTTGGCGGAAGTTTCCGGCATGGACTACCGGGAGGGGTACGTGTTCCGGCTGACCGCCGGGGACTGCGCCATGGAGGTGACCCGGGAGGTCTCCATCTCCGCCGGTGTGCCGGTGTTTGACTGGGGGAAGGAGGACTTTGCCCTCCATGTGCTGCTGAAAGCCGTGGAGGCGGCCTTTTCCGGCACCGTGACCCTGAGCAAGACCACCGATGCCTCCGGCACGGCGGACAACGGCCCGGCCCTGATTGTGGGCGGAACCAGGACCACAGCCCATATGGAAATGGATTCCAACGAGATTCTGGCAAAGTCTGACGGGGTTACCCCGGCAATTCTGAACCTGAACACCAACGGCGGTCTGGTGGCGATAGGCTCAGGAGGGCTGCGGCCGGAAAACCTGACTGCCAGCCGTGCGGTGGTGACAGACGGAAGCAAAAAGCTGATTTCCAGCGCCGTCACCGCCACGGAGCTGGGGTATCTGGACGGGGTGACCTCCAACATCCAGACCCA
The DNA here is from genome assembly GCA_944325045.1 of Candidatus Gastranaerophilales bacterium. Lineage (GTDB taxonomy): Bacteria > Cyanobacteriota > Vampirovibrionia > Gastranaerophilales > Gastranaerophilaceae > UBA1221. Next base: position 978 of record CALUYR010000334.1, on the reverse strand, counting down.
GCTCAACGGCAAGCTCTCCGGTTCCTCTGCCTTTGCCAAGCTGATTTACGGCGGCACCATCTCCCAGAACGGCAAGAAAACCCTGGACTGCGGCTTTACCCCCCAGTTCTGCACCTATTTTATGAGCTCCGCCGGAAGCGCAGCCCCCTGGGTGGGGGGAGCGGTAAACTTCGGAAAGAACAACCAGGAGTTTCGGATATACACCACCGGAAGCGCCTACCAGCGCTTCAAGGTGAGCCGCAGCGGCAACAGCGTCACCGTCACCAAAACCGGAAGCGACACGGTGACACTGTACCTGTACGCCCACAGATAGGAGGCTTTTATGCGCATAACCACAGACGAAAAAGGCTATGTCACCGGCTGGAGCATTGCCGGGGACGAGGAAGGCATTTTGTGCCAAGTCCCGGCGGATTTTGACCGTTTTGCGGCGTTTTACCCGGGTTACCGCCTGGAAAACGGAGAGCTGCGGGAGGATTCGGAAGCCCTGGCGGCTTTGCAGGAGCAGCACCGGAAAGAAGAAATCCGCCGGCAGCGGGAAGAGCGGTGCTTTCCCTATATCAACCGGGGAAATCTCTGGTACGAAAGATTGAGCCGGGAGCAGCTGGATGGGCTGAAGGCCTGGTATCAGGCCTGGCTGGATGCGCCTGAGACTTTGGAGATACCCAGCAGCCTTTCCTGGCTGGAAGAAGAAAATCAGGAGGTATAACAGGATGAAGAAAATCTATCTGTCCCCCAGCAGCCAGCCTGCCAACACCTATGCGGGGCTCAGCACCAACGAGCAGGAGGTGTGCCGGGACATCGCCCGGGAGCTGGCAACTGCTCTGAAGCGGTGCGGCTTTGAGGTAAAGTGCGGCGACTACGGCACCATGTACGACCGGGTGAAGGAGAGTAACGAGTGGAAGGCAGACCTGCATATGCCTATCCACACCAACGCCTTTGACGGCAAGGTGTCCGGCACCCGGCTGATGGCCCTGGATC
>CALUYR010000333.1 GCA_944325045.1 Candidatus Gastranaerophilales bacterium | reverse complement strand
GTATTTACTCCCCCATTTAAGAAGTTTTCCATAATTATTCTAAGGTCATCATTACTAACTTGTGAAGCATTAAGACCACAACCAGCAAGACCATTTATTAAAAGACGAACCCTTTTTTGTAAAACATCTTCACTAGTATCTTTAAATAAGATAATGTACTCAGTATCAACAATATTATTATTAGTAAACGTATTACCTTTATCAATATCTTGTAAAATTAATTTACGAATTGCAGGAGATGCTGCATCATTGTATAAAAGTTGTAATTGTGACATATAAACTGATATATCAACAGGTCTATCTGCAACTACTAACCAAAATTCAAAATCAATCATATTATAAAAGTTTTTAAGACTAATTAAAACATTATCTTGTGCTTGTTGATCAAGAATAAAAATATTACGAGGAACAATCTTAACACCAGTAACTTTTTGTTTTCCTTCACAAATTATATAACCATTTTGAATACCTGTAATAGGAAACCAATCTTCTGTATATTGACTACTTACTACTTTTGATTTCTTTGACATCTTTAACACACCAACCTTTCCATATGTAATTCCTTCTATTTGTAAAGAATTTATAACACTCTATAATTATAGTTAAAATATTATGATAATTAGGTATTGGAATAACAAGCGCAGCACAAGTTAAACCTGGTAAAATTACCAGAATAACTTGCCAAGTAGAAGCCATTGGGAAAGTCATTAAAAGTGTTAAGGAAAAAAGTACACCTGTTCCAAGAATTATCAAATCAATTGGCCTAAATATTCCAAGTATTAAATTACCTCTTTTTGTATTAGCAGGTATTAAATAATTATTCACTATATACCACACTCCTTTTATATCTATAACTATTTATTATTATTATTAGTTGCCTTATCATTAGCAATTTTCCATTGAGTCCTTGGATCTGCCTTAATATCACGTGCAGCATTCATAGCCTCACCAATAGCACGTTTAACATTAGTTTTATCTTTTGGATCGTCACTACTATAAACATATGGATCAACTTTCAAGTCAGCACGTCTAAATGCATACTCAAGCTCTTTAGCAGTTCCTTGAACTTTAGCATTACTTCTAGCCTTAGCAGAAGCAGCATAATTTCTTGTTTGACTTTCTTTTAATTTTTCAAGAACGTTAGAATCAATCCTATTAAGATCAATACTATCACCATTAGCTAATGTAACATTAGAAGCACCTGACGCTCTAGCATTTTGAATACGGTTAACAACATCTTGATAATTACCCGCAAGTACAATATCATTGCCATCATCATCTTTACCAATCTTGTAAGAACCAGTCATAGTCATATCTTTCAATGCCTCATCTTCAAGCATTTGTTTATGAGCCTTAGCAGCACTAGCAGCTTTATCATAAAGGTCGGCCAGAGAAGCAGCTTTACCACCTAAACTACTACCCATAAACATCGCAGAAGCATTAGAACCTATTCGACCAAATAATGTAGAACCAGTAGCACGCATTGCATTTCTCTTTTGCATGGCGGCCATAACAGCACTAGGAGCTTTTTTATCAGCAGTAGCAAGTGCTTTAGTTCCAACAAAGGCTCCACCAAGCAATCCACCAGTTCCAGCACGCACACCACGCCAAATACTTCTACCAGTTCCTAATCCTAATTCTTTACCTTCTGACATACCTGTTCTAAAGCTACCATAGGCAGAACCTGCTAGCCCACCAGTTAAAGCAGCAGCACCTAATATAGTACCAATACCACTAAATAATTTGCCATCACCTTTAAGTCCAAGCATATCTTGAAAAAACTTAGGAGCTTCTTTCATAAACATTAAAATACCAATAATAACAAAGATTGTAGCAAAAGCAGAAGTAAACACACTTGTACTACTTTGTAAGAAACTAAAATCATCAGTACCATCTGTTAATAAAATTATTAAGTATACACCAAAATAAATAACAATCAATCTAACAAAAAGACTAATATATGTAGAAGTTAACGTCTTAACCCAATTTCCAAATGCACCATCTTTTTCTTGACCTGGATCAAGATAAGAAATTATAGGTATAGGTGCAATAAGTCTTAATATCGCAAGTTTAACCGCTCTTACTGCTACATCAATAGTAAAGCCTAATATAATAATCACCATTATAAAAGAACAAAGTAATCCACCAAATACAGTATAATCAAAAACATAAACCTCGTCACCACCATCAGGCTTACATGTATCATTAAGATGATCAATAAGAGTCCCAGCTGTAAGTCTACTACTAAAATAAGATTTTGCTTCACTCTTACAAGCAACATTAGTTTCATATTCATTTTCAGAAGTAATAGTATCATCATCATCAGCAGTACTACTCAAAGTAGGTTTAATAAAGGCTTTAGCAACTGTGGCAGCAAGCTGTGAACCAACATCTGCCATACCACTAATCTCTGTGCCGTTAGAATCAGTTTGACTACTTGTTGAATCAACATTTGATCCTAAAACTAATTTACCTAAAACATTATCTTCAATAACTGTATTTTGGATCTGATATAAAAATCCAAATAAAATACCATTACTTGCTATTTGTTCATTTAAAGGATTACCATCAATTGCATCCTCATCAAGAGTTATAGGTACAATTAAAGTCAAAAGTACAAGTATAATTGCTATTCTTTTTACTAAAGATCCTGCCCCTTTTTGTTTATCTTTATACATATCAGGATTAACAATCATTTGTAAAAGCGTTATAGAAAGTTTGAATATCATAAACACTCCTAAAATCAATTGAACTCTACCATAAAATGTATTAATAACAGTACCTTGAAAAACATTAGAATTGGCAACTGTAAAGAAAATATCATAAACAGCATCAAGTAAAAAGTACCCAAGACTATCAAACATACTACAAATCGCTCTAAGTGCATCTGGTAAAAACCATGGTTTAACATTTATCACAAATAATCACTTCCTCTATAATCTAATATTTATTATAAAGCACACACCGTCTGATTAATAAATGACAATAATACTTGAACTAATGTAGGTACTAAGAATAAAGCTACTGCACAAATTAATCT
>CALUYR010000332.1 GCA_944325045.1 Candidatus Gastranaerophilales bacterium | reverse complement strand
AACATGATAAAGAAATAAAGATTAAAGAGAAATCAATAAATAATAAACCTAATAACAAATCTAATAATAAATAACTATGCAGATAATTAGAAATATTGTACAGTCTTCTGTTGAACCTTCTCAAAAAGAAGTAGGATGGCTAACTATAGAAAATGATAAACCTGTTCTTAAATTTAATATAAATGGGGAGTGGAAGGAGACTGATAACTCAGGAGAGAATGTAGACAATCACTATAGAATATTAGTAGATACGTCTTCAGGCCTTTGGTTGCTGTCTATAAAGGGAAATGAAGATTTGAGCAATGATGAGGAGAGAACTGATATGACCGTGGTTTATTTAAGTACTGAAGAAAGCTTAATGAGATGGAAATTTACTTCTGAATACACTATTGGTCAGTATAAGGCATTCACCGGGGAAACCATTTCAAATGCAATTGATTTTGATGACCACCATCAATTTCCATTATATATTGACTCAAGTATAATTAGTTCAGCAAGATATGGTCAATTAGACGACACAGATACTTTAATAGAGATACTCCAAAGATTATGGGGTAATTGTGGGGAAGGAACTGTAAGACAGTTTATAGATGACCATGGAAACATATACAATGTATCTAAAGTAACAAGCAGTAATACTATTTCAGTAATTAAATATATTCCAGAAGAACAACGGGTAACCTTTTTATTTGGGTCTAATGTGAGTTTCTCTGATAATGCTGCTATCATAGCAGCTATGAATGGAGGGGGTACAGTTAATATAGATTTAGCTATTCTATCTTCTGTTAGATATAGAGAGACAGATAGTTCTAATATTATCCTCTATCCTAATAAGACAATATGGTGTTCTCTAGCTGCAGAAACATTAAATGTTACAATCAATACAGATGGTGAAGAAAATAATGGTGTAATGCCAGGAGTAACTTATTTAGCTTGTAAACCTGATGTTAAGACTATAAATCTTAAAGCTGGACCTAATATCTCCGCCATATTTCCAGGTGGTCCATTAAGTCTGACAGGTAGTGGGGACAAATTAATACAATTTACCTTCGTAAAAAGAAGAGTTGATTACTATGTTTTTGTTAGTAAATTAGGAGAAGATTTTTAAGATTATGGGAGTAGTTAGAAAAATTAAAAATAATGAACTTGTGGGAGGAACTACTACTGAGGATGTTTATCCTATTACAAGTAATAAGGCAGTTTTTGACAGTGATAATACTTCTCTTGAAGTGTTATTATATAGAAATATGCCTATAAATATAACATCTTCCTACACAACAGGAATTATTAGACCCATATCTCTCAGGCAAGCAATAACTTCAGTACCTAGTGATAAGAGGAAAACTGGGTTTATAGGAATTTACCTAGATTCAAATAGTGGTAATTGGGAGATAATTAAATATAATGGTTCTAATACCTCTATTGAAAATTGGACTAGCCCAGATAATTGGTCTAAGTTACTATCTAAGGATGATATAGTAGATTCTGAAGGTAGTAGTACAACCAAGGTAATGAGTCAGAAGGCAGTTACTGATTTTGTTAAAGCGCAAGAAGCTAGGAAAATAGTATATAACTTAACTGTTTTTGATGGTTTATCTGTAGGTAACAATGTTACTTCTGCCTTTACTCCTATAGCAGGATATGATGGAGAAGGAATGTTATTCCCTAGTGCAGGAGACCTACTGCAATCTGTATCTACAGACACTGCTGATGGATTAATTGTCTATAGTAGGGAGTCTTCCTTGAGGGATAATACTCAAGTAGTTATTTACATTAATCTTAAAGGATTAAACTTTATCTATATTCAAAATAATAAAGTCACAGAGGTAAAAAGAAACGTAGATTCTGATATTAAAACTTATAATCTAGATAAGTTTAGAACACTTCAAGTAGGTATGGATGCTACTGATGCCTTTACTCCAAGAGATTCAGATAATTACTTTGTTCCCAGTAAAGGAGATTTACTGCAAAGTTCTATAGGAGAGTTTACAGAGATTACGTTTATGGGGGCAAGATATAATGCTCAAATACCTTCTTTAACTCTTTCGTATATAGATGGAATGCGCCTTACCACAATAGTGGTTAATAAGAATACTTTTATTGTAGAGGCTATATATATAAGTACTGCTATATATAGTTTTGATAAAATAAACGCATTAACTAATGAAAGTACTGTAGATGAAGCTATGGAAGCCTTCACTCCAATAGCTGTTTCCATAGCAGATTCATTTAATAGATGGCCTCAAGCTGGGGATGTACTTATAGGAAGTAAGAGCACTTCTTTAGTAGATTATACACAAGTAAATACATCGAGGAACACAAAATCTATAGTGTATTCTGTTTCCTCTTCTAGATATGAGATAATTATTCAAGGTAGGCCAGCAGCAGTTAGAGTGTATGAATATCCAGCAGTTAATTTAGATGATTTTTATATTGATTTAAATCTAGAGAGTTTTCTAACATTAACTAACTCTTCCTCTCAAGGTGATATAGCCAAATGCTGGGGACTAGCTTCTACTGTAACTTCTTATGATATTCAAAATGCTTTTGTTAAGGTATCTAATAAAGAGGTTATTAATTTAGTAGTAGAATCCACTTCTACTCAATTTAGGAACATAGTGCATGGAGATTTTTATGAAATAGTTGAAGGTTCTGGAGATAATGAAGTTGTAACATATAGACTAGTATTTACTTATATGAATAAAGTCTATAACTATGATTTTAAACTAAATGAATCTAGTGAATATACTGTAACTATTACTGCTATTCCTATTCTAAATGTTACAGAATTTGATTTAGAGTCATTTGTAGATTTAAAGACTGCTTCAGATACTACTGAGATACGCAATGCTCTAAGAATAGAAGCTACACAGAGTATAAACGACACACTAAGGAGAGCATCTAAGGGAGTTACATTCCTAACTAAGACTGAGACAGATGGAACTATAGATAGAGTAGCAGTAGATATTTATAAAACATCTGGGAGAGCAGACCTACTGTCTAAAACAGGACATTTGGTACAATTTAATTATGGGGGAATTATAATGCAGAGATTTTTCTATACTAGTGGCTCGTTACCTTCTGGCCCTTCTATGGAGATAGAGTATAATGCAGTCAGAGGATATAACTTTCCTCTTGGAGAACCTGTTGAAGTATAATATTATGAAAATAAACCATACTGATGATTTTAAAATAAGATTAAATTTTGTAGATTTGAGAGGGGAACCATTAGACCCCTCTCAAATAAAATTTAAATTTATTTATCAAGATTGTGAAGGTAATACCTATGAAGTATCTTACAATGGAGTAGATAGAGTAAATAATATACTTAAAGATGGAGTATTATATGCTATATTTAACTCTGGAATTTTTGTAAGAGGGCAACTAAGTGTTGTAAGAAACTATCAAATGCCTGACGAAGATTTTCAAGATGGTATTTGGAACTTTAGTTCTCCTAGAGAGTTGATAGATATAATCATAGTGTAATTATGGAAGGTGCTTTGATAGTTGAAGGGACTGTAATTGTTCCTAATGTACCTGTATTAGAGGAATCTATAGTTATTAGTACTACTCCTATTATCAGTGAAAATATTGAAGTGCCAGCTGTTGTACAAGAACCAGATGAAGTATAGAAGGTAATTGACCCAAATTGGAGAGAATAAGTATGCAATATGTTGTAATAAGTAAGGAGGGGCTATTGGATATATTTAATCAATTACCTGATTTTACTGGCCAACCAACTAGAACAGCTTTATTTAGAAATATATCATGTTGGGAAGAAATAACAGAAGATGATATTAAAATACTTACAGATAAAAATTGGATAGTAACCACTTAATATAAACCAACATGAAAAAGATAGAATCAAAAGAAGGTATGGTCTTTGTAAATAAAGATAAAACTAATGGAGTAAATATAGGTAAAGTTCTTTATATACCAGATAATGTGAGCTATCTAAATTTATATGAAGAAGTTACAGAGGAAGAAGGATTAGAATTACAAGAAAAATATAATACAGAAGATGGGAACAATTATAGGAATAGGTGGAACGCCTAATAATAATACACAGGGAGGAGGAGGGGACTCTCCCAGCACAGAATTAATTGATGTAAATAGTGCAGGGATATCTCTTGCTGGAACAGACTTTACTAAGAGTAATATACTGGAAAAATATGATTTCAGTAATGTGGTATATCCATGTCAGTTTACTAAGCACCTGATAGGAATGAATGGTATGACTGAAGATGCTGATGACTATTTTGAAGTCTATAAAGGTGCAAGGTCCAGTAATGATGTGGGAATGTTCCAGAACTGTGTATTTAAATTTACAGATATAAAAAACTTATTTATACAACTAAATTATACAAGGTTAAAAGATATAAGCGGACTGTTTACTGGTAGTGTAATTATTGTTGATGATCCTCAAACTATTAATAGCTTAAAACAGGGTAATCCATTATTTTTTAGCTTTAATAATTACATAAATAATGGGCCACAAAGATTAGTAGGAAGAACCTTTAAAGATTGCATGATTGTTATTATAGACCCCTCTTCTACTATTGAAAGTATATTCTTAGTAGGCAATTTAGCACCAACAGATGATGCAATTATGCCTAATGAGTCTATGCTAATAGGGAACCCCTCAATAATGAGAATGCCTTCTTATAATATGGAGGGAGCAGCAAGTGTATTTGATGTAAGTATTAAATATAAGAATATTACACTACAAAGTGGATTTAATTTCTCACTATCCTCATCTTCTCCTATAAGTCCTGTAGTAGAGCTTGGAAATATAAAATGTCCTCATTATAGTCAAGTAATGAATTTGATAACATCAACTGTAACAAAGATAGGTAATATCACTACTGAATTAGTATCTGACTATGAGAATCCTTTTTATAGATGGGATTCTGTAGTAGAGGTAGGGAAGTTTCCTAAAATTGTGGGTAAAACAATTCATATGGAAAATATAGAGAATTTCAGCTCTGAAACTCTTGAAAAACTTTTTAATGATACTGCTAACCAAGGATTGCAGGCACCTAAGGATGGTGGTACATTATATGTAAGT
>CALUYR010000331.1 GCA_944325045.1 Candidatus Gastranaerophilales bacterium | reverse complement strand
CGTTTATCGCAGGTACTAAGAATGCTATTACTAAAGCTTCTCAGATATCTAAGACAGAAACAATTAGAGACCCATATTGTATGCAAACAAACCTTAGAGGTCTTGAATTATATGGGTTTAAGATTCTTCACCCAGAAGCATTAGTAAGAGGAGTTGTTAAAGCACCGGCAGATCTTTATGATCCAGCATTTGCTGCTATTCCGGTTGCCGTTCAGAATACAACCGAGGCTCCAGTAAATACTAAAGAAGTTGGTGCTTAATAAAGGTTCGGTAGGGTATTGTCTTAATAGAGGTACCCTACCTCTTCCTATTTATAAGTTAAGGATAGAGCAATGTCACAAGATAATAAAACCTTTTTTGATTTATGTAATGATACTTTAGAGGAATTATATTATGAAACTGTGGATACCTTTGAAGAGTTAGCAGATTTACCAGAAGGAAAGAAGGTTAAAAAAGAATTAAATAGAGCATTAGTTTATATCTGCAATAATGAAAGAAATGCTTGGCAATTTAGAGATTGTAATATAGATATAATGCTTGTACCGGGACTTAACGAGTATGATATGCCGAATGGTTTTATCAAATATCTAAAGTACCCATTCGAGAACCAACTACTTACATATTGTGAAGATCATAAGTTTTTACCAATAAATACTGGAAAACCTTTATATTATTGGTTTGATGATGATGATAAGATTAAGGTATATCCAATTCCTACAATAGATGACGCGAATAGAATAATTCATTGTTCATTCTATACAAATGATTTTGCAAAAGATTGTAGGGGAGTTTATAAGTCAGAAATGGATCAAGCTTGCGATGTTCCTATCATTCCAAGACATCACAGAAATATTTTAGTATATAAAGTATGTGCAGACTGGAGAGCTAATTCTAATGACGCTAGAAGCGTATATTACGATAGGAAATTTAGAGAAGCCTATAGAGCGTTACTTACAGACCAAAGACTTTCAAATGATTTACCTAATGGTTTAAACCTAGGGGATCAAGGTCAAACTTATAAAGATACTTTGTTGAATATTTTCTATAATCCATACTCCTCTACTAGTCGTTCAATAAGGGATAAATAATGGCGAAGAATATAACTTATTATAATTTAACCGGAGGATTAAATTCATTACAAGGACTAGGAACTATAAACCAAAGTCCAAACAGAACAGAGTCCCCGGATATGTTAAATGTTGAATACTATAAACTTGGTGGACTAAAGACAATGGATGGGAATACACAAATGGGTTCCACCCTCCCATCTAAGATTACACTTGGTTATGAATATATATATGGTAATAATACCTATCTAATAGTAACAACTGCTGATGGTAGAGTATATATTTATGATAGAGTTATTCAAGACTTCTCTCAAATATATGAATTTCCAAATCCAACAGATAGACATAGTATAATATCATTTAATAATGGAATTATAATAAGTAATGGTATAGACGATTTAGTTTACTATATATATGGTAGAAATGATTTACTTACTGGTACAATTACAGGAGTAGCTCAATCCTATACAGTAACTGGTACTGGTACGCAATTTGAAACTCAATTGAGTAGAGGAGATAGAATAAGGATAGGAGAATTAACCTATCAAGTTTCAAAAATAAATAGTAACACAGAGCTTACATTAACAACTACAATAGCTATTAATTTTACAGATAGTGATTATTATTTAACAGAAATAAGCGAGTGTAACGCAGTACTAACAAATGAAGATGATTCCAATATAAATCAACCTATCAGAGGATTAGCAATAGCTAGTTATAAAGGAAGGATCTGGGTAGGTGCTGATGATGGGACATTATATTACTCAGAACTAGGTCTTATCCACGGCTGGGATGTTAAGTATGACGCCGGGGCTATTCCTCAATTTTACGATGATAATTCTAAATTTAGCGCATTGGGTACGTGGTCAGAATATCTTACTATCCATAAAAAAGAACAAACATATTTATTAGACGCAACAAGTGAAGATTCTGGTAGTTGGGCAATTAAACCTTATTCCGATTATACGTGCGATAGTCAACAGAGTTTTGTAGTAGCAAATAACGGGTACTATGTTTTTTCTAGAGCAGCAGGTGGTATATACCCTATGTTGTCTAGAAGTATATACAACACTCTATATCAAGCTAAAGAAACCAGTTTAAAGATAAGGGATAATTTTGAATATCTTAATACTGCAATGTATGATAGGATATTCCCAGTATACTATCCGTCTAAAAAATATATAATGTTTTACTTACCAATGTTGTTTGGAGTAGGTAGTAATGATTGTTATATCTTTGATTTACAAACTGGATCTTGGCTTCATCGACAGGTACCACAAGATGTAAGTATAGCTTTTCAGTACGATGATAAAGTATATATAGGAACTACTGATGGAAAAATATTAGAAGAGTTTTCTGGTAAAACTTTTGATGGCGAACCTATAAACTTCTATTGGAAATCCCCATTCTTTACTTGGGGAGGAGGAACTAATTGGACAACAACAAAAGAGTTTAGGGTTAAACTATCAGAAGAAGAATCTACTAATTGTTTAGTAAGAACGTATAGAGATGGAGGGAGTACTCCTACCTCCAGGAGAATAAACAACCAACAAACAAATTTACAATCCTTATTTTGGGATGTAGGATATCAATCAAGTGATTTCTATTATACTGGAGAAAATCAACTACCAGAAGAAATTCCAGTATATAAGTTAACTGGTTCTAATGGAGAGGTTTATTATACAGATAATCTACCTGGAGATGATAACCCTATAAAACTATATAGTGATCCAGAATGTACCGTATTTGTGAATTACTCTAATTTAATAACAGAAATAGTTGACGGTACAGAAGACGATTATAATATTCTAGAATACCAAGAAGTAAATTCCTATGGGTATGCTAGAGTTACAGAAACAACAAAACCTAATTATTATGGATATAGAAGTACATCTGATAACAGAGTATTAGCTTGGATAGATCCTGATAATACTAATACTGCATATGTAACACTACATAAAGTATCTCAAAGAGTTAGATCCTTTTATGGTTATAAGTTTAGATGTACTGGTGGAGTAGGAGGCGTAACTGCTTCTTATGGTATAGGATTAAAAAATCCTAGTTACTGGACAGATGGAGTAACAAGACAATATCCTGATGTAGGGATATTTCCATTAGATGTAAACGGTAACGGAACATTTCCTGGTACATATTATTCAGGGCTCCAGTATGGAAACAAACAATCAACTGTAAAAACTAATGGTAATTCTCAAGTAAACTGGCAATTAACAAGTGCCGCTGGAACCGGTGAACAATGGTTGTCACCCAATGTAGAGTTTACAAGACGTAGTGATTGGGATACTTATACTACTCAAACAGTCTGGGAGTATAACGGTAGTGATAGCATAAATAATACAACAGAGTTTACTACATCTAACTTCTCTACTAATTCGGTAACTATTAATGGAGTAGTTTATAATAGAGATACGTCTCAGGATATATTAGAAACCGGAGAAAATATAGAGTTTGTAAAATGGAGTCCTAATAGTTCCTTAGAAGTAGGAGATTATCTATATAATAATATTAGATGTACAGAACCATATGTTCAAATAGAAGCTGTTAGTGATAATGTATATTATATCAACCAAGATGAAGATATATATGTTATAAGATATCCTTCATCAGATAGAGTTTATAGTGTACCTATTTACAAAAAGAAAGTTTCTATTACTTATACAATAGACGAAGAGTATAATGAAACTATTCCTAATCCATTGTATTATAAATATCCCACAGAAAATCTCAACGACAATTTAACAGATACTGTATGGAATAATTATTCTTGGTATAAAACTACCCATATAACAAAAAGATTTCCGTTAGCAAAACAATATTTTCAAAGCTTACAAATAGAATTTTACGGTACAGCAGAAGATGAGAATCTTTGTATTTATGGTTTTGAAGTAGATGGCATTGAATTAACGGAAGTTCCTTGGTAATAATGATTAACGAAAAGAGGTACAATATGTATAAAGTTATTCCTATTACGTGGAGAAAAGAATTTATTAATGAGATAGAAATAATATATAAAAGTTTAAAGGATCAAGAAAGAAGAATATTTGATTCTACTTTTTATGAAGATAATACAAATGTATTAGATTCTATGGAATCATTAATAAATAATAACCATATATATATATTAAAAGAAGATAATAACATTATTTCTACTTTTATATTAAATCATTTTAAAATATATAAAGGGATCATCAATACAGTTAATATTCATTGTGCAATAAGACGTCCGTATTGGGGGCCTAAAGCTAGAGAGGCTTGTAAGTATTTCCTGGATTACCTGGAAGATAATTATAAGATTAAGAAACTAATAGCTGAGGTTCCTCAATGTGGGTACGGAGTAATCAAGTTATTAAAAGACTTGGGATTTAAACACGAGGGTACCCTAAAAGAATGTATGATATTTAAAGATAAAAATAACAATGATAAATGGTATGATAAATTAATTTATTCAATTACCAGAAAGGATTTATAAAATGAGTTTCGGTAAAGGTGACGCTCCAGATAGACCCCAATATGAAGAGTGGTCTGGTAATCAATACACAGATACTTCTCAAAAATTATTATACGATAGTTATAATTATTTAAATCAATATCTACCACAACTCAATACGTTTTCCCCGGAAATGCAATCTTATTATAAAGGGCTTGCAAATGATTATACTCAAGCTCAATGGAATGATTTAAATCGCGGGTATACAAATGCTATGAACCAGATGAACCAGAGGAACTATAATCGATTTGGTACAACTAATGCAACTGGTTCTTTATATGATACTAAATCATTGCAAAACCAATACAACGACTTAGCTTCTAGGGTTGCAAGTAATACTGCAAGCTATTATAATACATTAATTAATAATGAATTCAATAGAAGATTAAATACTATGAATGCATATAATAGTTTATATAATAATGCAGGAGATGTATTAACTGATAGAGATTTGCGAAATTGGGCTATCAGAAATCAGAATCTTGAAAATAAATACCTTGATCAAGTTGACGATTATAATAACAAAGGTACTTGGGCCGGTTTAATAGGTAATACTTTAATGGGAACTATTCAAGGTGCAAGCGCTGGTTCTATGTTTGGACCAATAGGGGCTGCTATAGGTGGGGGTGTTGGTCTCGCTGATAGTGGAATAAGTTACTTAGGACGATATAATATGTAGGAGAAGATATGCCAACTCTTAAAATAAATAATATAGAGGAGTTTACCAAGGCTTACGAAAGAGCCCCACAATTAAGAACTCAATTACAAAAGGCTTTTCCTGATTACTATAAACAATACACAAATAATCTAATGGATGTATTATATCCCAAAGAAACTCCATCTCAAACTAATAAAGCTACTATTAAGTCACCTAGTGGTAATACTAGAAATATAGTTGATAGAGTTTCAAAAGGAGTAGCTCCAATACTTAAAGGAATTGGTAGAGCTATATTACCAGTTTATCAAATAGGAAGTACAGTTTCAAACTGGAATGCTCCCGGAGCTTCCCCTCAATCAAGAACATTAGATGTAGTTTCTTCCGGAGCTAGCTTCTTTCCTGGGATAGGTACAGGAGTAGCAATAGGGACTAGTATGTTGGGAGCTCTAGCCAGAGATTTAAATAATAATAATATAAGTCAAGATGATTTAAATAAGATAGATCCTAGATTTATTAATGAGGATACCCTTAGGAGGTATGGAAGACAAGTTTCGCAAGAAGATTTTTCTTCTCAAATAAATAAATTAAATCAAGATATCAATAGTTTAAATCCTTCATATTGGGATGAGGCAGAAGCAAGATTAAATAATTTAAATTACACTCCTTCTCAAGGAAATAATATTCCATTAAATCTAAGCCCACTAGAAACCTCAAGAACACCTGTTAATAATCAAATAGGTATAACTAATCAAAATAATATACAACCCCTCTTAAATCCAATCTCAGTACCCTCTATTTCAATAGATAGCTTAAACTCAATAATAGATGGAAATAAGGGTAGTTTATCAGGTGGATTAATAAGAAATGCAAATAATTTGGGTTTACAAAATTTATCAGAAATAACTCAAGGAAATAATATTATGGCTCCAATACCACAAACAGAACAAGATAATATAAATCAATATGCTCAATTATTAGGTGCAATGCAAAGACAATCAGAGAATACTCAAGCCGGATTATTAAATAATTATCTTGAAGCTTTGAGAGGAAAAAGGCAAAGACAAGCTATAAATGATTTTGCTACTAATTTAGGAAATCAATTAGTTAGTGCTCAGCCTATGATAACAGCGGGTTATGTAAGTTCTAAAGGTAATTATATTTATCCTGTTTATGTTAATGTTAATTATGGAGATAGATTCAGACAACAGTCTCCTAGAGTTGATACAACAAATTCTGATATAGCTAGATTACAGATGGAATACCAACAGAACTTAGCTAATAATCAATTGGAGTATGTTAAACAACTACAGAATATGGAAGCCGCTAGAGCATTAGGTAATCAATTAGGAGTTAATCCTGGGGTATTTCTTAATACAGATTTAGGTCAACAATATTTAAGTTCTGTAACTAATCCAGAAGTTGAGGGAAAAGAAAGACGTTTAGATATCTACCCGCAAACTTATGCTGATATTCTTAAATCCAGAGATGAATTTGGAAATGAAGTAGATTTAGCAAATATAAACAATCAAGCTCAACTAGAAAAAGCTTTAATAAATTATAATGCTATACTTAATCAAGCTAATATTTCTGGTCAATATAATTTAAGAAATCAATTAATATCCCAGATGAATCAAAACTACAGAGCTCAGCTTCAAGCAAATAATGAAAGCTATTTGAAACAATTGGGTTATCAGAATGCGAAAGATGTTGCTAATATTTACGCTAATGCCGGAATTAATCTAGCACAATTTAAAGCCCAGAATCCTGATCCAACAAGTAATGTAAGAGCATTTGCAGATATCTTAGGTAATTCTAGATCTCCTCAAGAAGCGCTACTCTATTATAATATGTTAATGGGTAACCAACAACAAGCTCAACAATTACCACAGCAAGATAATAACGGTTTAACAATAGAACAAGCACAGACTTTATTTAACTTATTAAGGTAGTAATATGGCAGATAGAAATGGATTTATACAAGCCGCAATAGACTTAGGTATTAAAGATCCTGATAAATTAAATCAAGGATTAATTAGTCAAGGGTTTGATAAATTAAATAAGACTGAATCTCTTCTTGTTAAAGAGGGTACTTATGGAACTAATATCGGTCAAAGGTTTGCAAAAGAGATTAGGGATTTAGGTGCTGGTGCCGCTACTATATTAGGTGGTGCTTATGGATATCTTACAGATAAAAATACTAGAAATACTATAAACCAAGCAATTGGAGGAGAGCTAAGGAAAGGGTTAGGCAATGTAGCATTAGATACTGCAAATCTAATCCTCTCCCCATATAATAATCTAACAGTACAGAAAGCGATAAGCCAACCAATAAGTGAAACTGTAACTGATATTACTAGCGGAGCAGTAGCCCATCCGTTTAATGCTACTTTAGACGCATTAGGTTTAGGAGGAGGCCGAATACTTAATAAAGGAGGAAAAGCTCTATATAAAGCATTACCGGAGGGAAAAGGTTTTCAAACCGCCAAAGGTATTCTGGGTGGATTAGTAGATCCAACTATTAAGCAAGTAAACCAAATACTTAATACAGCTAGAGATGTTCCGGTTAATAAAATTGAAGGTTTAAAGAACCAAGCATTTAATTTATATAATCCAAGCAACACCGCAGATCTGTCTATCGTATATAAAAATCTAGAAGCTCCTAAAGGTAAATGGGAAGGAACCCCTGAACAAATAAAGCTTACCAATGATGTAAAGAACTTCACAGAAGAAGTTAATAAGTTAATGGTTAAAGCTGGGGTTGATCCTAATAAAGCAAGAGAGGTTGCCGAGACACAATATATTTTAAGAAACCTTCAAGAACAAGGATTAGAAATTCCTTTTGATGATGTAAGAAAGATAGTAGACAATAACATTGATACTATAAAAAAATACAATCTCCCTGAAGGATATACTAAAGATATAATACCACAATTAAAAGAAGAAGCTAAGGTTGCGTTTGATTCTGGATTGATAACTCCTATCCGCCACGGTTCAGTAGGAGCAGATACAAGTCAAATAATTAACAGATTCGATTCCGGAGCCTTGTCATCCAGAAGGTATGGTAATCAATCCTATGAACAGAGTGCAAAAAGTTTTTATCCATCCTATGTAGAGTTACTCAGTGAATTAGAAAAGGTAGATCAATCTACTGGAGCGCTAGCTGAGATAGCCAGAAGTATTGGTAAAAAAGTTAATACAATAGATGAGGTTGATAATATCAAATCGACCCAAGTATTAATTTCTCCATCTAAACTTACAGACGATCTGGCTAAGTCCTTAGAAGGACAAGGTAAAATTAATACTATATTAAAAGATGTTACCAAGTTATCTAATGATGATATAGCTAGATACGCCAATGATTTATATATAATAAATAAAAAGGACGCGGAAGCCTTTTCTAGAGCTTATTCAAATAATTTAAGCGACGCTTCTAAAGGTTTAGAAACATTATCTAAAGCAAGTTCATTAGGTAAACAGGTTGCACTTGGTACACCAAGGTATATAGCAGGAAACCAAATAACAAACGTAGGTTTAAATATTATTGAGGGAGTTACTCCAAGACACTACGCCTTAGCGGCTGGTGAATATAGTAAATATATACCTGACGCATTAAGACGAAGTACATCTTACACTGGATATCTTGATAAAGATTTACCTATCGCCGCTGGATACGGAGATGTATACAAGAGATTGGTGGATGATTTTAAAAAAGGAAACTCTTTTGAAAAGCTTAGAGCCTTAAACTTAATGACTACTTATCCTATATTTCGAACAGCTCAAGGTTATGAAATTATGGATAGATACTCGAACTACATAAGACAGGCTGAAAAATATGCTAAACAAGTTAATAAGACCACAGAAGAAATTCTTAAAGAAGCTAAAGAAGCAGGAGGTAATAATCCAACTTATAGAAGATTAAAAGAAATGGTAGATAATAGTCTTGGAGATTATACTGGTAGAAATTACTATATAGATCCTAGACTAGATTTTTATGTAAGACAAACCTTCCTTCCATTCTATAGACCTTATACTCAAGGGCTTAGAGTACTCGGAACTCATAGTATATTAAACCCATTAAGACAACAAGTATTCTTGAGAAATCCTTCTAGGATAGGTAATGAAATCTCCGAGAGATTTACGGAGATGGGTGGTGCAGAAGATCCGGTCTACGGTGGATTTCCTGTTAGCTTCGGAGATAGATATAGAAATCCTAGAGTAGCTTATTCTCCGTACCAATCAGTTAGTGCGTTATCAGAAATAGTTGGGAACCCTAAAGAATTTCTATCTAATTCTAATACTTTCATAGCTCCATTATTATTTCCGTTTATGGGGATTAATAGATATGGGGATAAAGCTAAACTCCCTAACTCATATAGTATAGGGGGACAACAATATATAATGGATAATAATGGTAATGTAGTTAATACTGAATCTACTAACCCATTAGTTAATACAATAAGATTATTCTTGTCAAATCTAGCTAATACATATGTAGCTCCGGTAAGTGCTATTAATAGAATAGGGATACCTTTAACAGCTGAAGCATTAGATATGCCATACAGAAGCCCAAGTGATTATAGTATATTTGGGCAAATAGGAGAAGGGAAGTTACCTTTCTTATTTGAAGGAAGAGAAGCTTCAAGACCTAAATCTACTACTGGA